>RFTR01000166.1 GCA_009923345.1 Betaproteobacteria bacterium | reverse complement strand
TCTTCTCCTTTAAATGTGTTCGCAAGCTTGGAGCTTTTGAACACGTCACTTTTGCAGCGACCTAACTGTCAGGAAGATTCCATTCAGCGGGATCGCCATCTGCGTTGGTTGATGGATTAAGTGTGGTCAAGCCACACACCAACGGTCTTGGATGGCCTGTTGCAACTTTTGCGAATTGCTTCAGCCCACCACTCAGGACCTTTGCTGTTGGGCGAAGGTCCAGATTTTTGAACGCTTGTTTAAGCGGTCAGTGTTTGTGTATCGACGCGAACGCCCACGCCCATGGTGGACGACACCGCCACTTTGCGCAGGAACACACCCTTGCTGGATGGTGGCTTGGATTTGTTCAATGCCTCGACCAATGCTGCCAAGTTGCCTTGCAGTTTGTCTGAGTCAAACGAACGACGACCGATGGTGGCGTGCACGATACCGGCCTTGTCGACACGGAACTGCACCTGACCTGCTTTGGCGTTTTTCACAGCCGTGGCAACGTCTGGTGTCACGGTGCCCACTTTGGGGTTTGGCATCAGGCCACGTGGACCCAAGATTTGACCCAAGGTACCGACCACACGCATCGCGTCTGGTGCAGCGATTACCACGTCAAATGGCATATCACCCGCTTTGACCATGGCCGCCAAGTCATCCATACCGACGATATCTGCACCCGCGGCTTTGGCTTCTTCAGCTTTAGCGCCTTGAGCGAACACCGCGACGCGGGCTGTTTTGCCAGTGCCGTTAGGCAACACCACAGCACCACGCACCACTTGGTCTGACTTCTTTGCGTCAATACCGAGTTGCACAGCGACGTCGATCGACTCGTCAAACTTTGCAGTTGCGCACTCTTTGACGATGCCAATGGCTTCTGTCAATGGGTACAACTTATTGCTGTCGACTTTGCCAGCAAAGGCTTTTTGTTTTTTAGTCAGCTTAGACATTTACACGCCCTCCACTGTCACGCCCATCGAACGGGCAGAGCCGGCGATGATGCGAACGGCTGCGTCGAGGTCAGCTGCGTTCAAATCTTCCATTTTTGTTTTGGCGATTTCTTCGAGCTGTGCGCGTGTGATTTTGCCCACCTTGTCGACGTGAGGACGTGCTGAACCTTTGTCGAGCTTGATGGCCTTCTTGATCAAAGTCGTCGCAGGCGGCGTCTTGATGATGAAGGTAAAAGATTTGTCTGCAAATGCGGTGATGACCACAGGCAACGGCAAACCAGGCTCAACGCCTTGTGTCTGGGCGTTGAACGCCTTGCAGAATTCCATGATGTTCAAACCACGTTGACCCAATGCTGGGCCAATCGGTGGCGATGGATTGGCTTTACCAGCTGGCACTTGCAGCTTGATGAAGCCGACGATTTTCTTCGCCATGCTTTTTCTCCTTGCGGGTGATAACGCTTAGGGCCTTTCGGCCATCGGCTCCCCGGGGGTTAACGACTCTTTTTCAACCACTTGGCACCGAGTCGGGTGGCACCAAATTTTTTGTTTTTGCTTTAGCTTGCTTAGCTTCGCTATTGCAATAACCAATATTTCTATTGGCTAAATTTTTAATCTTTTATCAAAAGATTTAGGTCTTTTCGATTTGTCCAAATTCCAATTCAACGGGTGTGCTGCGGCCAAAAATCATGACCGATACACGCACTTTGTTTTTCTCGTAATTGACCTCTTCGATCGAGCCATTAAAGTCGGTGAACGGGCCGTCTTTGACGCGAATGAATTCGCCGACCATGAACTCGACTTTGTGACGCGGCTTGTCCACGCCATCTTGCATTTGGCTAACGATTTTTTGAACTTCAGATTCAGAGATGGGTGAAGGACGGGTTTTTGCACCACCTACAAAACCAGTGACTTTATTGGTGTGCTTGACCAAATGCCACGACTCGTCGTCCATGAGCATTTCAACGAACACATAGCCGGGGAAGAATTTGCGCTCAGCGGTTTTGCGCTGACCGTTTTTCATCTCAACGACTTCTTCAGTGGGCACCAAGATGCGACCGAACTTGTTTTCCATGCCCGCGCGCGCGATGCTTTCGCGGATGTTGCGCTCAACGGCCTTTTCCATGCCCGAATAAGCATGCACCACATACCAACGGAAATCGGGGTTGGTGGGCGCTGCAGATGCCGCAGGTGCTGAGGGCATGTCTGCCGCTGCGTTGTCGAGGATGTCTGTCATTATTTTTTCCATCCCAAAATCAAGTCGTAAAACACCCACTCGAGTGTTTTATCGGTGAGCCACAAGAACGCAGCCATGATGACCACAAAGCCAAACACGTAAAGCGTCATTTGTGTTGACTCTTTGCGCGTGGGCCACACTACTTTTTTAACTTCACGCCAAGCATCCGTTCCAAACGCCACCAACTGGCGGCCCGGGATAGACAACAAGAACATCACCACAGCCGCAGCCAAGCCAGCCACCAGGGCCAACCACTGCACAATGACGCCCTGTGGCGCCAAAGTATAGAAACCCGCCACAGCAGCGACCACCAGCAGTCCGACCAAGACCAATTTGGCCTTGTCGCCTGCCGTCGATACGGTTTCAATATTTGCTGCTGACATGATGTACCAATGAACTCCTGAACCGTTTACTAACACTCAAATTGAGTCGTTGCTTAAGACACCAAAGCCCGCCATGAAAAGCGGGCTTTTTTGCCACCTACCGCAAAGCTACAGTGGCAGGGGCGGAGGGAATCGAACCCCCATCGACGGTTTTGGAAACCGCAACTTTACCACTAAGCTACGCCCCTAATTTTTCCTCAATCAGGCAATGATTTTGGCAACCACACCGGCGCCCACAGTCTTGCCACCTTCACGGATGGCAAAGCGCAAGCCTTCTTCCATCGCAATCGGGTGGATCAACTTGACCGTGATCGACACGTTGTCACCAGGCATCACCATCTCTTTGCCTTCTGGCAATTCGATGGCACCGGTCACGTCAGTGGTACGGAAGTAGAACTGGGGACGGTAGTTGTTGAAGAAGGGGGTGTGACGGCCGCCTTCGTCTTTGCTCAAGACGTAGATCTCAGCGGTGAAGTGGGTGTGGGGCTTGACCGAACCGGGCTTGCACAACACTTGGCCACGCTGCACGTCTTCACGCTTGGTGCCGCGCAACAAGATGCCGACGTTGTCGCCAGCTTGGCCTTGGTCGAGCAGCTTGCGGAACATTTCCACGCCGGTGCAGGTTGTTTTTTGGGTATCAGCGATGCCGACGATTTCGATTTCTTCGCCAACTTTGATGATGCCGCGCTCGACACGACCGGTCACCACAGTGCCACGGCCAGAGATGGAGAACACGTCTTCCACAGGCATCAAGAAGGCGCCGTCGACGGCACGCTCAGGGGTGGGGATGTAGCTGTCCAAGGCGTCTGCCAAGCGCAGGATGGCGGCTTCGCCGAGGTCGCCTTTGTCGCCTTCGAGGGCGAGCTTGGCCGAGCCTTTGACGATGGGGGTGTCGTCACCAGGGAAGTCGTATTTGCTGAGGAGTTCGCGCACTTCCATTTCGACGAGTTCGAGCAATTCGGCGTCGTCAACCATGTCGCATTTGTTCAGGAACACGATGATGTAGGGCACACCGACTTGGCGGGCCAACAGGATGTGTTCACGGGTTTGGGGCATGGGGCCGTCAGCGGCCGAGCACACCAAAATGGCGCCGTCCATTTGGGCTGCGCCAGTGATCATGTTTTTCACATAGTCAGCGTGGCCAGGGCAGTCCACGTGGGCGTAGTGACGGGTAGCCGTTTCGTACTCAACGTGCGCTGTGTTGATGGTGATGCCGCGGGCTTTTTCTTCGGGAGCCGCATCGATTTGGTCGTAAGCCTTGGCTTCGCCACCAAATTTGGTTGACAAGATGGTGGTGATCGCCGCTGTCAGCGTCGTCTTGCCGTGGTCCACGTGGCCAATCGTGCCCACGTTGACGTGCGGCTTGGTCCGTTCAAATTTTCCTTTTGCCATTTCTCGACTCCGAAAAAAATAAATCCATCACAAAAAAATCTGGTGCCCTTGGCGGGAATCGGACCCG
>RFTR01000165.1 GCA_009923345.1 Betaproteobacteria bacterium | reverse complement strand
AACGCGGTATTGAAGTGGGCCACGTTTTCTACCTCGGCACCAAATACTCCAAGGCGATGAACGCCACGTTCTTGGATGAGAACGGCAAACCGCAGTTCATGGAGATGGGCTGCTACGGCATCGGCATCACAAGACTGCCTGCGGCCGCGATTGAGCAAAACCACGACGCCAAAGGCATCATCTGGCCCGATGCCATTGCGCCTTTCACGGTGGTGATTTGTCCGATCGGCATGGACCGCAGCGAGGCAGTGAAAACTGCGTCCGAGAATTTGTACCAAGACTTACTCAAAGCGGGCGTCGATGCGATCTTGGACGACCGAGGCGAGCGCCCCGGTGCGATGTTTGCTGATTGGGAGTTGATCGGTGTGCCGCACCGCGTCACGGTTGGTGACCGTGGATTAAAAGATGGGTTTGTCGAGTACCAACATCGTAGGGATGCGGAACCAACGCAAATGTCGTTGGACAAAATCAGCGGTCATTTAATTAGCGCGCTACGCTAAAACTTTTTGAAGGGCTTCTTTTTAGAAGCCCTTTTTCATCACGAGCAATTAGCCGGTGATGACCTTCTGCAACTCACCCGACTCATACATCTCCATCATGATGTCGGAGCCACCGATAAATTCACCTTTGATGTAGAGCTGGGGGATAGTCGGCCAGTTGCTGTATTCCTTGATGCCTTGGCGAATTTCAGCGTCGTCTAGCACGTTGACGGTAGCGATGTTCTTGGCGTCTACCCCGCAAGCTTTGAGCACTTGAATGGCGCGTCCTGAAAACCCGCACATAGGAAAACTGGCGTTGCCCTTCATAAAGAGCAAGACCTCGTTGCCCTTGACCAATTCATCTATGCGTTGTTGCACATCACTCATAACTTTGCTCCCAAACAAAACCCTATTATTTCACCCTTGGCCATTGACCGCCCGTACAGCGCAAGATGCCCGCAAGATCTGGGCGGCTTTGCACCGACAAAAACCCTTGGTTGCCGAGCAACGCTTGGACCGCCTGTGCCTGGTCAAACCCGTGCTCCAGCAGCAACCATGCGTCCGGCTTGAGGTGCTCACTAGCTTGCGCCACGATTTGGCGTAAGTCATCCAAACCGTCAGAGCCTGCCACGAGGGCGGACACAGGTTCGTGTGTCAATCGCGCCAAGTGGATGTCACCGTCTGCGATGTAAGGCGGGTTGCTCACGATCAGATCGAACGATTGACCTGCCAACGGCGCGCACCAGTTGCCCACGCAGAACGCTAAGTCCAACCCAAGGCGTTGCGCGTTGGCAGTCGCTACGTCTATCGCATCAGCGCTCGCATCCACGGCGGTGACTTTGGCGCTTGGCAGGCTATGTTGGATGGCCAGAGCAATAGCGCCGCTACCAGTACCTAAGTCTGCGATGTGCGGCTGGGAGGTATCTGCCACGCAGGATAGCGCCCACTCCACCAGCGTTTCAGTCTCAGGGCGGGGGTCTAACACGCGGTTATCGATATGCAATTGCAAGCCAAAAAACTCTTTCACGCCCGTGATGTATGAGAGGGGTTCTAGGCTGGAGCGTCGTTGCAAGAAATCAAGAAACTGCTTTTCAAGCTTGACGTTCAACACCTCGTTGCTATGAGCCAGCAACCAAGCGCGGTCATGTATCGGCAACCCGCAAGCGTGCAAGAGCAGCATCTGGGCATCGAGGCGGGGTAAACCAAACTGCTCTTGGGCAAGCTGAATTGCTTGCTGCACCGTCAAAGGTGGTGTGCTTTCAGTAGACGTCACGCATTGACTTCCAAAGCCGCCAACTGCTCGGCCTCGTGCGCGTGTCGCAGTGCTTGCATGGCCTCGCCCAAGTCGCCTTCCATGATGGTGTTGAGCTTGTAGAGCGTCAGGTTGATGCGGTGATCCGTCCAACGCCCTTGCGGAAAGTTGTAAGTGCGGATGCGGTCGCTGCGGTCACCACTGCCGATCAAGCCTTTGCGCAAGGCCGCGTCTTTGGCGGCACGCTCTGAGCGCTCTTTTTCTTGAATGCGCGCCGTCAACACCCGCAGGGCCTGCGCCTTGTTGCTATGTTGGCTGCGTCCGTCTTGGCACTCAGCCACGATGCCGGTGGGTAAGTGGGTGATACGCACCGCAGAGTCAGTTTTGTTGATGTGCTGTCCGCCGGCACCGCTGGCTCGAAAGGTGTCAATGCGTAAGTCAGACGGATTGATCTTGATGGCTTGCGCTTCGTCGGGTTCGGCCAACACCGCCACCGTGCAGGCGCTGGTGTGGATGCGTCCTTGCGTTTCGGTCGTCGGCACGCGTTGCACACGGTGGCCACCAGACTCAAACTTGAGTAAGCCATACACGCCATCGCCGGAGGAGCTTGCGTCAATGCGCACCACTACCTCTTTGTAGCCGCCGAGTTCACTGGCCGACTCGCTCACGATCTCACTGCGCCAACCTTGGCGTTCTGCAAAGCGCATGTACATGCGCAGCAAGTCCGCCGCAAACAGGGCGGACTCGTCGCCACCGGTGCCCGCCCTGATTTCTAAAAATACAGGGCGCGCGTCGTCGGGGTCTTTGGGCAAGAGCATGCGCTGCAACTCGGATTCGAGCTGGGTCAACTCGACTTCGGCGCTGGCGACTTCTTCTTGCGCCATCTCGCGCAGTGCGTCATCCGACCCGCTGTCTTGCAGCATCTGCTGGGCGGCTTGCAGGTCAGACTCGCGCTGTTGGTAACGCGTGTAGCGGCTCGCGCTGGCGGTCAGCTCTGTGTGCTCGCGCGATAGCACTAAGAACTGCGACATGTCTTGCATGATGTCCTCACGCGAGAGCAAAAAATCCAGCTCAGACAGCCGTTGTGCAAAGCGCTCAAGCTGAGCGCGTAAGAAGGGTTTCATAGCCGCAGACCCTAACGGTTGTTACGTAAAAAGAAATGCTCAATCGCATAGCGCGCTTTATCGCGCGCCAGGGCGTCGCCCGTGTGAAGCTCAGCCATCGCTCCGTGCAGCATTTTTTGGGTCAGTCCCTTAGACAGTGCCTCAAGCACGGCCTCTGGCGACTCGCCCTTTGCAAGCAACTTATGCGCACGGGCTAATTCAGATTCACGCCAGGCATCTGCTTGCGCGTTGAGTTCTTGTATCAAGGGCACATTGCTGCGTTGGTCCAACCAGTGGGCAAAGCTCTGCACGCCCGCATCGATGATGGCCTCGGCTTGCGCCACAGCGGCTTGTCGATTGGCTTGGCCTGTTTGCACCACCTCCGACAAGTCGTCCACGGTATACAAATAGATGTCGGACAGCGACTTCACCTCAGGCTCGATATCGCGCGGCACGGCCAAGTCGACCATGAACATCGGGCGGTGTTTGCGTTTGCGCAAAGCGCGCTCGACAGCACCCAAGCCAATCAAGGGCAGCGTGCTGGCGGTACAACTGACGACGATGTCAAATTCGTGCAAGCGATCAGGCAACTCACCCAAACGCAACGCGGAGCCGCCGAAGTGCGTGGCGATTTTTTCGCCACGCTCCAAGGTGCGGTTGGCCACCGCTACGCTGCGCGGGCTCTTGGCGGCGAAGTGGGTGGCGCACAACTCGATCATTTCGCCCGCGCCGACAAACAGCACGTGTGTCTCTTCCAAGTCTTCAAATAACTGGGAGGCCAAGCGCACAGCGGCAGCAGCCATGCTGATCGAATGCGCACCGATCTCGGTGGAACTGCGTACTTCTTTCGCCACCGCAAACGAGCGTTGGAAGAGTTGGTTGAGGGTGGTGCCCAAAGCGCCTGCGTCCGATGCGGCGCGCACCGCGTCTTTCATTTGCCCCAAAATTTGTGGCTCGCCCAGCACCATGGAATCGAGCCCACTCGCCACCCTGAACGCATGCCGCGCGGCGTCGTTTTCTTGCAGGGTGTAGGTATGGGACTTCAGTGCATCGGAAGTAACGCCACCAGAGTGGGCAAGCCAGTCCAAGGTTTGCTGGATTTGCTTCTCCCCACCAGCGCCGTAAATTTCTGTGCGGTTACAGGTCGACAAAATGGCGACCTCGCTGTCTTGCGACACGGCTTGTCGCAGTCCATCTAAGGTGACCCCCATTTGTTC
>RFTR01000164.1 GCA_009923345.1 Betaproteobacteria bacterium | reverse complement strand
CGCTTGGCGTCTTCATCGACGTAAACGCTATTAGCAAGTTGCTGTTCAACGACATCAATTTCATTGGCGTCTTTGAGCCGTTCTGGCCACTCGCCAGTATTGAGACAAACCACACAACGCACGACTTCAGTGAGGCCTTGCATCAGAACAATAAGCCCAGCAAAAGGAATAACAGCCTTGAAGGGATAGAGCGGGAGAGGAGTTGCATTAAAAGTGTGCTCACGAATGAGCCATGAATCATTTGCATAGCCCCAGCCTGCCCATGTGAGGGCTATCACGCCAGGAAAGAAAAACAGGATGTAAAGCACCAAATCAAGTGCCGCTTGGGTGCGAGGTGCAGCACTTCCATAAAAAAAGTCGCCACGAACATGGCCGTTTTGACTCAGGGTGTAGGCGCCGCACATCATGAACAGTGTTCCGTAAAACATATTGCTGGCGTCGAAAATCCAAGCTGTGGGGGAGTTCAAGGCGTAGCGTTTGAAGACTTCCACCACGACCATTAGCATCAAAGCGATGATGAGCCAGGAAAACGCCTTGCCCACCCATGTACTAATTTCATCTGCTGTGTGCAGCAGTTTTTGTGTATTCATAAAGGCCTAAGGAAATAAAAAAACCCATTCAGGGGACCTTCCCCCAAATGGGCTAATAGTTTAAGCGAGTGATCAGGCCTTTTTGGGCGCAGGCTTAGCGAAGTAACGGTTGTAGGCTATCTTGAAGTCAACCATGTAGTCGTTTTGCCATTGGCCTGCGCGTGCAGCGAAAGCGCGTTGCGATTCCATGACTTTCTTGAAGAAGGGGTTCTCTGCAGACTTTTTCTCCACAACTTTGTCCCACGCGTCCAATTGCGCCTTGAGGATGGCATCAGGCGTCTTGTAGAACTTGATACCTTGCTTTTTCAAGTCAGCGTAATCTTTGGAGTTACGGTCGATAGCCTTCCAACTCATCTCGGCTGAAGAAGCTTGCACCGCATATTCGATGATCGATTTGAGTTCGGCAGGAAGTGCGTCGACCTTGCCCTTGTTGAACAAGATTTCAAACTGCTCGCCGCTTTGGTGAAAGCTTTGCAACATGCAGTTCTTCACCACATCAGGGAATCCCAAGATACGGTCTGAGGTGGCATTGTTAAATTCAGCAGCGTCAATCAAGCCGCGGTCCAAGGCGGGCACAATTTCGCCACCAGGCAGTGGATTGACCGCAACGCCAAGTTCAGTGAAGATGTCCACGGCTAAGCCGACAGTACGGAACTTCAAACCCTTCAAATCAGCCACTTTGGCGATGGGTTTTTTAAACCAACCCAAAGGCTGTGTTGGCATAGGACCATACACATAAGAGGCCACGTCAATATTGAGCGACTTGTAAATTTCTTCTAGCAATTGCTTACCACCGCCGTATTGGTGCCAAGCAAGAACCATGTTGGGGTCCATGCCAAAAGCAGGGCCGGAACCCCACAAAGCCAAGGCAGAGCTTTTGCCATAGTGGTAGGCCAACACGCCGTGGCCACCGTCTAGCGTGCCTTTGTTGACAGCGTCGAGCAACTGGAATGCTGGAACGACTGAGCCTGATGGCAAGACTTCAATTTTGAGGCGGCCGCTCGCCATATTGTTGACTTTGGAGGCAAAGTCGTTGGCGTATTCATGGAAGATATCCTTGGCAGGCCAAGTGCTCTGAAAGCGCATAGACACAGTTTGTGCGCGAGAAATCATGGGTGCTGTCATGGCGCCGGCAGCGACTGCGGCACCTTTGAGCATATTGCGGCGGCCGGAGCCTTTTTGGATATCTGTCATTCGGGAATCTCCTAGGGTGAATCAAAGACACTTAAATATTGAGGGAGCGGCTATTCTTATGCCTAGGTACCCTCGGGAATGTGGGGGTTTCCCCCAATCGCAAATTAGAAACATTTATTAATTTGTCTCCGGCGTGACCGCTCGGCACTCATATACTGCCCAGCGACTGAAGAATTTCAAAAACAACCAACCCCACACGATGAGTTTTTTAGCCCTTGACGTAGGCAACACCCGATTGAAGTGGGCGTTG
Organism: Betaproteobacteria bacterium; assembly: GCA_009923345.1. Taxonomy (GTDB): domain Bacteria; phylum Pseudomonadota; class Gammaproteobacteria; order Burkholderiales; family Burkholderiaceae_C; genus Limnohabitans. The sequence continues at coordinate 2,027 of RFTR01000164.1, read as the reverse complement.
TTCGATAGTCCAAAGCCGAGGGCTACGCTGATAGACCACGGCGCCGTTTTCTTGGAGAACATCGACCGCCTAGGTGATAACGAATGGCGCACCTTAGAGACGCCCACCCAAATGCTGGGCTGCATCGTGGCCGGCGAGGCGATACGCCGTCGGGTGGAAGAGCAACTAGAACTTTGGGATTTCACTCCCCATTGGGCCGTGTCTTCCCCGGCCGAGGCAGGTGTGACCAACGGCTACGATCACCCCACCCGGCTAGGCGCAGACCGGTGGGTCGCCATGATTGGCGCCTATGCGCGCATGCGCCAACAGGTGAAAGACCAGCCGATGCGGCCTTTGGTGGTGGTGATGGTCGGTACGGCGGTGACGGTAGAAGCCATTGACGCCTCCGGCAAATTTTTGGGCGGATTGATCTTGCCTGGTCACGGCATCATGTTGCGCGCTTTGGAGTCTGGCACCGCGGGGTTGCGCGTCCCCACTGGGGATGTGCGTGAATTCCCCACCAACACCAGTGACGCCTTGACCAGCGGCGGTACTTTTGCGATTGCTGGCGCGGTCGAGCGGATGGTTCAACATGTGCGCACCCACTGCAATGCTGAGCCGATTTGCTACATGACCGGAGGTGCGGGCTGGAAAATGGCGCCGAGCATGTCGGTGCACTGCGAGTTGGTCGAGTCACTGATATTTGATGGGCTGCTGGAAATAGCAGACCAACGGTTAAAAAGTCAAAAATAGAAACGCTTTGCACCAATTCCAAGGGTGCAACCACGCCAAATTAGGGGAATTTCCCTGCGTGACAAACGGGCATAACTAAGGCTAGACTGGCACGATGCAAATACTAGATTCACTCGTCACCCAAGCCGCCAGCATCAGCGCTGTGCGCCGTGATATTCACGCACACCCTGAACTTTGCTTTCAAGAGCAACGCACCTCTGACGTGGTAGCGGCCAAGCTGACGGAATGGGGGATACCTATCCACCGCGGCATGGGCACCACGGGGGTGGTGGGCATTATCAAAAACGGCACGAGCGACCGGGCTATCGGCTTGCGTGCCGATATGGACGCTTTGCCCATGCAAGAGTTCAACAAGTTTCCACACGCCAGCCAAAACCCAGGAAAGATGCACGCTTGCGGCCATGACGGCCACGTGGCTATGTTGTTAGCGGCGGCGCAGCATTTGGCGAAAAACCGCAACTTTGACGGCACGGTGTATGTGATCTTCCAACCCGCCGAAGAAGGCGGGGGTGGTGCGCGTGAAATGATCAAAGACGGCTTGTTTGAGAAATTCCCCATGCAGGCGGTGTACGGCATGCACAACTGGCCAGGCTTGGGCGTCGGCAAATTCGCGCTGAGCGCGGGTCCTGTGATGGCGTCGAGCAACGAGTTCACCATCACCATCCATGGCAAGGGCAGCCATGCGGCTTTGCCACATAACGGTATCGATCCTGTGCCAATCGCATGCCAAATGGTGCAAGCGTTTCAGACCATCATCAGCCGCAACAAAAAACCGGTGGATGCAGGCGTGATTTCGGTCACCATGATTCATGCGGGTGAAGCGACCAATGTGGTGCCAGACCAATGCCGGATGCGCGGTACGGTGCGCACTTTTAGCATTGAGGTGCTCGACATGATCGAGCAGCGTATGCGTGAAGTGGCCCAGCACATTTGCACCGCCTTTGGCGCAACCTGCGAGTTCGATTTCCATCGCAACTACCCACCGACGATCAACCACGTGGCAGAAACCGATTTCGCCAAAAAAGTGCTGTCAACCATCGTGGGTGAAGCCAACATCGTGCCCCAAGAACCCACCATGGGCGCCGAAGACTTCTCCTACATGCTGCAAGCCGTGCCAGGCGCCTACGCATTCATCGGTAACGGCGAAGGCGCCCACCGAGAAATAGGCCACGGCGAAGGCCCTTGCACCCTGCACAACCCCAACTACGACTTCAACGACGAACTGATACCGCTAGGCGGAACGTTTTGGGTGAAGCTGGTGGAAGCTACATTAATTGGGGTCAGAACCTAATTAA
>RFTR01000163.1 GCA_009923345.1 Betaproteobacteria bacterium | reverse complement strand
CCATTTATGGGTCATTTGGGCATATGTCCTCATGACTTAATTGATTAATTACTATAAGCGTGTGACTTTTTTAACAATCAGCGCAAAGGGCCGCTAAGCAGTTGATAATGAATAAACATTTGTTGACACTCACGTCGCATCATATTTCACACTGGGCGCTGCCCATATTGGACACCTTTGATGAATCAAGACCTTACAACTGATAAGAGCAGTCTGCCAAATTCGGTCAGTTTTTGGCAAGCCGTAAGTTTTTGGCTCAAATTAGGATTTATCAGCTTTGGCGGTCCAGCAGGACAAATAGCTATCATGCATGAGGAGTTGGTGGTACGCAGACGTTGGATTTCTGAAAAACGTTTTTTGCATGCGCTCAATTACTGCATGGTCCTTCCTGGGCCAGAGGCTCAACAATTGGCTACCTACATTGGCTGGTTAATGCATAAGACCCGTGGCGGCATCGTGGCGGGCACGCTGTTCGTTCTTCCATCGTTGTTTATCTTGATCGCGCTGTCATGGCTCTACATCGCCTTTGGCGAAGTGCCGTTGATAGCTGGCCTCTTTTATGGCATCAAACCTGCGGTCACCGCGATTGTGGTGCAAGCTGCTCATCGAATTGGCTCACGCGCCTTGAAAAATAATGCCTTGTGGGCCATCGCTGCGGCCAGCTTTGTGGCAATCTTTGCTCTGAATGTGCCGTTTCCATTCATTGTGGTGGGTGCTGCTCTCATTGGTTTCTTTGGGGGCCGTATGGCACCTGAAATCTTTAAAGTAGGCGGTGGTCACGGCACAGCTAAAGAGTCCTTTGGTGTTGCACTGGTTGATGACAACACACCCACACCAGCGCACGCTGTTTTCAGATTGTCCCGGTTGATCCAAGTGTTGGCAATAGGCGCGCTGCTGTGGATCATTCCCATGAGTTTACTGGTTATGCGGTTTGGTTGGGAGCACACCCTGACCCAAATGAGTTGGTTCTTCACCAAGGCAGCTTTGCTCACGTTTGGTGGTGCCTACGCGGTGCTACCTTATGTTTATCAAGGTGCCGTCGATCAATTTGGGTGGGCCACAGCCACTCAAATGATTGACGGGTTGGCGCTGGGTGAGTCAACCCCGGGGCCACTCATCATGGTTGTGGCCTTCGTGGGGTTTATTGGTGGTTATGTCAAAGAACTTTTCGGACCAGAGAGTTTGTTTCTGGCCGGCGCTGTGGCTGCAACTGTGGTTACCTGGTTCACATTTTTACCCTCATTTATCTTCATCTTAGCGGGCGGTCCATTTATAGAAAGTACGCATAACGATCTAAAATTCACAGCACCCTTGACCGCAATCACTTCGGCGGTGGTTGGTGTTATCTTGAACTTGGCGCTGTTCTTTGGATACCACGTTCTTTGGCCGCAGGGCTTTAGCGGCGCTTTTGACTGGCCTTCAGCAGTGCTTGCTTTAGCCGCCGCTGTTGCGCTGTTTAAGTACAAACGCAATGTGATTCATGTCATCGCTGTCAGCGGTCTGATAGGCGTTGTTATTCGATTGTTCATCGTGTGAAAGCACAATCCATGAAACTAATTCAAATCATCGTTGGCGCTGGCATTTTGGTCAACTCTGCCACTCTGTCTTTTGCACAGGATCGTAAAACTGAACAAGCCATCAAGCACCGACGCGCAGGATTCACGTTGATGAGCACTTATTTCAGTCGCTTGCTGCAAACGGTCGAAGGGGATCGTCCCTTTAACGGCCCTATGGTTATTTCAGACGCGCGCACTGTAGAAACATTGAGCCGGTTACCGTGGGAAGGTTTTGTTCCGGGAAGCGAGAGGGGGGACACCAAGGCCAAGGAAGATATCTGGTTTGAAGAGGAGCGATTCAAAAAGCTTGCAACCGAGCTTGAGAGTAAAACAAGCAATTTGGCCAAGGTGGCGGAAACCGGCGATTTAAAGAAAATTAAAGTGGCATTTGAGCAGGCGCGCGATACTTGTAATGCTTGCCACAAAGAGTTTCGTAAAAAGTAGTATTCGCCGCACTTGCGAATCAATCAATTAATTCCGGAACCAATGCCAGACAAACAAGGACTTGTTTGATTTGGCTTCAATCAGTCCAAGTGACCCATTTATGGGTCATTTGGGCATATGTGCTTATGACTTGATGATGGCAATTACTATAAGCGTGTGACTTTTTCTTTTTTTTGATAATCTGTATATTCCAGCTAAATACGTGTGAATTCCAGGATTTCCAAATCCTGACTACATGGAGTTGCAGATGATCAAAATCACGGTTGATGCAAGGGTCTACGAAGCGCTGCAAAAGGCGTTTCCCAAGCCCGCCAATTCAGCGCACAGAGCACTGGCTAAATACATCAGCGTGCTTGAGATCATGCTGTTCAAAAGCCTGCACTTTGCTGCAACACCCTTGCAGCGCAAATACGATCTGTTCGCTATTTCACTCCAGCAGCTTGCAAATCAAGGCGGCCAGATTGGACCAAATAAGCTGCGAGTCCATGCATGGCTCAGGAATAACAACTTGAACTTGGTCGAGTCGGTGATCACTGGCTCAAACTTAACTGGAAGTGTGAGCCAGTGCAAATTGACCAAGCTGGTCACCATGGTGGACACGCTGGCAGTAGAGGACAAGATATTGCGTTCAGGCAAAAGCGACAGTGAAATTGACCAGCACCTATGCGGCGATGACTTTGGCAACTATCAAGTCTTGAACTTGTTGTTTCCCGAGTTCAAGCAAAGGATCAAATCAACAGAGATTGAAGAGTTGTTTGACCTTGTACCTGTGGACAAGGAAAGTGTCAAAAGCTACATCATTTGGCTCACAACAGAGTCCGAGAAAATCAGCCAAGAAAAGAAAGATCAAGCTCTTCGCCAAGCTAGGATCATTTTGGCAATCTCCAGTGTGATGGATGGCTACTATGTGCAGCGCAAAAAGCCCAGCCCATTCGGGCGTGTGTATTACGAAGGTACCAGCGTTCAGAACATCAACAAAGAGTTGCGGAGAGCAGTACTGGGCAACTGCTGGGAATACGACATTCGCTCAAGTGTTGTGGCTTGGAAGATGGGCTGGGCCAAGCAATACATTGATGCACGAGGGCAGGGCGAGGATCTGCGCAAGGTCTTTAGTGCCACATTGAATTTTCTGGAAGACAAAGCTGACTTCATGGGCACAGTGCGGTACTTCACATTTGGAGATGACAGCCCAGTACACAAAGATCTACAACCGAAATTACTCAAGCAAGCGTTTACAGCCATCAGCTTTGGTGCCCGTCAAAACACCACTGGCTGGCAAAACGAATCTGGTGGTTGGACGAATCCCGCGCTAGTTGACATCATCAAAAACGGCATTGACAGGGAACGTTTTCTTGCTGACCCCACAGTACAGGCCTACATCAATGAACAAAGCATCTTGGATACGCACCTTTATGAGTTAGTCAAAGCTACACGTAGGGATTTGCTCAGCAAATCATTCCTCCAAACGCCGAGTGGCAGACCCAGCAAGTCCAAGATCCTTGCTTACCTTTACCAGCATGATGAAACCGAGGTCATGGACATTGTTTGTGAAGTAGCAGCCCAACATGGCCGTGAGCCCGTTGCCCGTGTACATGACGCTATCTTCTTCAAGCGCAAACTCAGCGTGGACTTGCGCCATGAGATTGAAATGACTATGCAAGATCGAACTGTCAATCCATATTGGCGCTTGAGTCACAAGCAGTTGGAGCGTTACGAGACTCGTCACTTTGATTTGAAAATGGATGAAGCTGCTCATAAAGAACGCATACGTCAAGAGACAATTCGTGCTCGAGAGCACTTCTCAAACCTGTCTGTTGATTGATCTGTCAACCGATAGCATGAGTCCTGCCAAGTAGTCGGGTTACCAGTCTTTTCGGTTGCTCAACGCCATGGGTCGACAATAAATTAGCTATTCCTGCAACACACAAGGAGTAGTTATGACAGGTTTAACAGCATTGAAATTAGTTCAAGCCAAGCGTGAAAAGGGCAATAGTCCTGAATATGCAAGGCGTCAAAAGCTCAGTACCAAGTTGGCTGAGCAGATCCAGTTAGCCAAAGCACAGCAGTCGGGCACTGAGTTTTCCCCAGTAAGAGTTCGCACTGT
>RFTR01000162.1 GCA_009923345.1 Betaproteobacteria bacterium | reverse complement strand
TGGTCCAAACCATGCTGCGCTTGCTCGGTGGTGAAGCTTTTGAATTCATCTCGCACACGCTCGGCAAATTCCTCTAAGCCCTCAATGTCCCCTAACACCCGGCCTTCCCACGCAGCCAAGGGCACGCGCAAGATGCGGGTGGCGCCAGGGTTGGTGGATTGGATGACGCCATTTGCGTTCATCACGATCACGCCAGCGGTAAGGTTATCCAGAATAGTTTGCAAATTCGCCCGCGATGTGTGCACCTGCATCATGCTGCTATCGAGCGCCTCGCGCGTGTCGGAGAGTTGTTGCGTCATGTCAGCGAAAGAACGGGTGAGGCCTTCTAACTCGTCACGGCCTTGCAACGCAGGTTTGGGACTCAAGTCGCCAGCGGCCACGTCGCGCACACCGGCGGCCAACATCAGCAGTGGGCGCGCCAGTTGGTTACCCAACAACACCGCTAAGAGCACCGCACCAAACACCGCCAAAAACAAACTCAAGGTGAGCGTACCGATATACATACTGCGCAAACCTTCGCGACCCAAGGCGCGCTCTTGGTATTCGCGGTAAGCGCGCTCTACTGCCAAGGCGTTCGCTACCAAGGTCGGCGAGATCGACTTGTTGACTTGCAATACACGCGACTCCATGCGCAAACCAATGCCCGCACTCGAGACTTGCGCCAGCGCCACTATTTTTGCCTTGGCATTGCCTTGCGCTTCTGCTTCGTCTAATCCTTCAATCGCAGTGACCACGCCTTGCGATTTGAGTTGACGCAACAACACGGGCGACGGTCTATCGGGTGATAGGCTGTAGCGTGACTCACCGGCAGTGGCGATGGCTTGGCCTGCACTGTTCCAAACGATGACTTCTTCTGCACCGAGTTGATCGCGCAGGCGTTCTGTGGCAAGCCCGAGAGACGCATCAGAAACGTTATCAATTTGCGTGCTGGCGGCTTTGGTTTTTTGACCAAGATCTGAGGCGAGCGCGTCTAAAGTGGTGCGGCCGAGGTTCAAGCCCGCATCGAGCGCGCCTTCTACTTTGACGTCAAACCAACTCTCGATAGAGCGGGAGACGAATTGGTAAGACACACCGTAAATCAATATGCCTGGAATGAACCCGACCAAGGCAAAGGTAGCCGCTATTTTGAGGAGCAAGCGGCTGCCGAATTTCTTTTGTTTGAGGCGAACGCCTAAGCGCAGCATCAACCAAAGAATCACGCCCATCAGCAAGGCAGCGACAACCATGTTGAGACCAAACAGCAGCTGGTAATTACGCTCGTAGAGTTGGCGGTTGTCGGTGGCTTGGGTGAGCAGGAAAAGTAGCACCAAGCCGAGCGCCAAAACGACAGCAGCGCTGACCAAGACTAACCAGCGCATATGGAATTTAGCAACTGGTTTTGCAACCACTTTTTTTGGAGCCTCTTTTGTCGTTGATTTGGCGCCCACTAAATTGGCTGAAGAGCTAACAACTTCAGCATCCAATTGAGTTGCTCTTACCCCATCAGCTCCCGCCTTAGCAGGTGCGTCTGGAATCATTTGTTGGTCTCCAATACCAAGCGCTGGGTCTTATTCCACGCGATATTCCAGTCGCCCTGCCCAGCAGCGCCCATTTGCATGGGGCGTGGCAACTGGGTCAGGTCCAGCTTGAAATTGATCGCAATATTTTGTTTGGCGCTTGGCTCTAAATCAGATGCATCGCCAATATTCCACTGCGCAATGCGGCGGATGGATTGCAAGGCGTCTTCCAAGTTGTCGTAAGACTGCCCCAAACTCATGCCTAAACCCGCGCTGCTGAAAGGCTGGCTCGCCACATTGACGCGCCAGCGACGTGTCAGCGGCAAAAACGATAAGCGCATATGGCGTTGCGCAGACAACAATTTTTTATCATAGAAATACCAGCGCTCGCGCGTGACTTCTATTTCCGCAACAAAGTACAAGGCCACGCCTTTGAACAAAGCATCCTCCAAAGGCGCAGGCAATTGGAAGTTCCATTGCATGGACGCATAGACCGCGCCCTCGCTTTGCTCGACTTTGAGGTTTTGTAACTCTACGGTGGGTTCTGCTGCGCTGGCAACTTGTGGAGTTACAAGGCATAAGACGGCGACCAGCGCCAAGCAAACTGCCACCCACCACCGCAGGCATTTGCGCGCCGCGGCTAAGGGGGAATCAAGCCGGCAGGCGTTTTTCCAGAAGTGCGTAATAGAAACCATCGTGATCACCCGCTAGATTGTCGACGAGTGCGGCGGGGGTCTGGCTATTTTGGGGTCTTAAATGCCCCAGACTGGGGTGCAAAGTGCAGTCGGTGTTGTGTTCAACAAACGTTTTGACCTGCAACTCGCCCTCTTGCCGGAACACAGAGCAGGTGCAGTACAGCATGCGTCCGCCCGGCTTTAACAAGGGCCACAGCGTTTTCAGCAAGTTTTTTTGAATGGCAGCGAGTTGCTTGATGTCGCTCTCTCGTCGCAACCAACGCACATCGGGGTGACGGCGCACGATGCCTGAGGCGGAACATGGAGCGTCTAAAAGGATGGCGTCAAACTGTTGGCCATCCCACCAGGTTTTGGGCTGGGCAGCGTCCGCCACCACGATCTCTGCCTTAAGACCCAAGCGTTGCAAGTTTTGGTCAATGCGTTCACAGCGTTTGGCGTCTATGTCTAATGCGACGACTTGGGCGTCAGGGCTCAGCAGCTCCAGAAGGTGGGCCGTTTTGCCACCGGGGGCGGCGCAGGCGTCGAGAACTCTTAGACTGCTTTGTTTAAGCTTGCCAGATGTATTGACTAACAACGGCGCCGCGCACTGTGCCGCAGGGTCTTGCACCGACCACAAGCCGTCTGCAAAACCTGGGATGTCCTGCACGGCGCGGGCCTTGTCCAATACCAATCCATAGTCGCCAACGGGTGTTGCCAACACACCTGCTTGTTGCCATTGCGCAAGCAAATCCTCGCGCGTAGTGCGTTGCACATTCACCCTTACCGCCATGGGCGCAGCTTGGTTATTTGTTTCCAAAATGCTCTGCCAGTGTTCTGGATAGTCGCGCTGTAACAACGCGATCCACCACAGTGGGTGATTCCACTTGGCAACCAAGCCGCTTTGGTTAGGTTCAGCTTGGAGCGATGTGCCGGGTGCTTCCACACCAACGCCATCACTCGCCAAAACCAGCGCATCTCTCTCTCGTAAAAACCTGCGCAGACACGCATTCAAAAAATTCGCCTGTCCTTGTGTGTTGCGATTTTTCTTAGCGACCTCCACCGTTTGATTCACCAAGGTATGTGGGTCATAAGGCGCAGCCGTTTCATCCCAAGCCAATGCCAACGCAGAACACAACAAAGCATCTGCCAAAGGTGCAGGTGTTCGGCTCACCAACTGGTCACGCAAAGCTTGCGCTCGCCCCAACTGGCGCAACACATGAAATAACAAAGCTTGCACACCGGGCCGCAATGCAGGCGCAACCGCATCAAGTGCTGCAGTGCCAGACGTGCCTTTACGAATTTGAACCAGCGCGAGCGCCACTGCTTGCAACTGTTGCCACAGCGCCACCGGCTGGGCTTGCGTCATACCAAAGTGCGTCCTGGTTTGAAGGCGAATAAGCGCGCTAGCAATAAGGCCGGGAACATGGCGATGGCTTCGTTGTAGCGCAGCACCGCCTGGTTAAAACGCTCTAAGTCTGGTTGGATAGAAATGCTGAGCTCGGTCCATCTTTGAGTGAGCTCAACTGGCACAGAGACGTAATACACATCAGGATGCGTGAGCGCTTCCCAAGCATCTTGCAAGTCATGGCTGGTAGCAACGAGCGCTTTTGCAGAGGAAGGTTCAAGCGGATGCTCTTGCATCCGCGCCAAAGCCATCGCCGATAAATTGGCCGCAACTTGCAAACGCGTCCAATGGCCTGCGCCCAACTCAGGCGCAACAGCAGTTTGCCAGCCGGAGGGCGCAGTCACCGCAGCCGTGGTGGCGTCTTGCACCAAACCTTGGTAACGCAGCATCATGTCTTCGAGCACCGCGAATTGGCGCGTGACCTGTGAGCGCAAGTCGACCAAACGCCGATAAGCGCCGACCGTCCAAAACACGCTGATGGCTACGAAAAGCCAAAACTCCCAAGCATCGAACATGCAATTCTCCTGACAACAAA
>RFTR01000161.1 GCA_009923345.1 Betaproteobacteria bacterium | reverse complement strand
CAATGTAAGTAGTAGGGACATCGTCCATTTGTTTGCGTGGAATGATGACAAAAAAGTTCACGCGCATCGATGACCAATCGACATGCCTTATGGAGGTGATGCGCGACTCATACAAAAGGCCTGCGATATCAAAGCGCAATACATCCCCCAGTTTCAGGCCAAGAGTTTTGGCTAGTAGCTCGTCAACGCTCATTGCATTAGGTTCTTCGGGTTGCCACTCGCCAGAAACGATAGGGTTATTCACAGGCAGTGTGTCGCTGAAAGTCAAATTAAATTCACGATCAACAAAGCGCTTAGCGCGTTCCTCTGCATAGTCTTCAGCGCTGACGCTCTGGCTATTTACTGCGACCAAACGTCCGCGCACCATAGGGTACCAATCGAAGTTGTTCACATTCGCTTGTTTCAATGCATCTAAAAAAGCTTGCGATTGCGTCGGCTGGATATTGATCACGAAACGATTGGGCGCATTCGCTGGCGTTGCGTTGCGCCAGCTACTGATTAAATCGGTCCGCAACAATACCAACAATGCCAATGCCAGCAAACCAACAGCCAATGCACTGACCTGCACCATGGCGTAAGCGGGCCGTGCACTAATTTGCCGAGTGGCCAACATTAACCAAGCCGGTGATTTACCCTCGGTCACACTTAGGCGCAATAACTTCACAGCCAGCCATGCCATGCCAGCAAACACCAATACCGCACCAGCAAAACCACCGACCACCATCAAGCCCAACTTCAAGTCTCGACTGGCTACTACCAACAAAACGGCAAAGCCTAATAAGCCCATAGCACTTACAACCCAAGTGACTGCTTTTGGCTCACCCAATTCACGACGCATGACGCGTAAGGCAGGCACGCTTGCTAGTTGCAACACGGGCGGCAATCCGAAGGCTAACAACAAGGTCAATCCTGTGGCCAATCCATAGATAACAGGCCACCAAGTTGCGGCAGGTAAAGCCGCTTCTACTAAGCCAGCGAGTAATTGAACAAACACAAAATGCACGCAAAAACCCAATAACAAACCGATAGCACTGGCAAACAAACCCACACACACAAACTCACCGCAATAAGACATTGCAATTTGTTTTTGACGCAAGCCTAAAACTCGCAACATAGCGCAGTCATCTAAATGTTTAGACGCAAATGAACGTGCAGCCAATGCAACAGCCACAGCGCTCAGCAAAGCGGCCAACAAAGCCACAAGATTTAAAAATTTAGCTGCGCGGTCTAAGGTCTGGCGCATTTCAGGTCGGCCTGTGGACAAGGATTCCACCCGCACACCGCGTACTTGCGGTAACTTGACTTGCTCTTGCGCCCAAGTGACAAACCGCTCAACCGTTTCTGGTTCACCCACCACAGCAAAGCGCCAAGTAATGCGACTTGCGGGTTGCACCAAACCTGTCGCGTCTAAATCTGTACGGTGCATCATCACGCGAGGCGCAAAGTTCATAAAACCTGCGCCGCGATCCGGCTCTTGCAACAATACGCCGCCTACCAACAAGCGCTTGTCGCCTAGCCACAGATGACCACCGACTTTTAAACCTAATGCATCTAATGCACTGGCTTCACCCCAGACTTCACCAGGTTGGGGGATTTTTTGGGAGTTATTTTTTTTGTTTTTAGAGATCGAAGCTTCCTGCGCAACTGGCGCTTTGGTATCTTGCGCGGCGTTTGCTGATTCAACGCCTTCAGTGCCAACAGAGTTAGCGTATTTGAGTTGTCCACGCAAAGGGTAGCCATCGTCTACCACCTTCAACGCAATCAAGCGACTTTTACCTGCACTACTATCTTCAGCCGACGTTTCACCACGTGCCATGGTGGGAAAGCTCAAGGTGGTAACCGTGTCCAAACCTAGCGTTTTTGCTTGCTTGAGAAATGCAATCGGTGTTGGCTGGTCGCTCACGACAACTGCATCGCCTCCGAGCAATTGCCCCGCATCACGCAACAAACCTGCATTCAATCGATCAGCTAAAAAGCTCACCGAACTCAAAGACGCAACACCCAAAGCAACTGCGAGCACCAACAAACGTAACTCACCCGCGCGTGCGTCACGCCAAAGCGTGCGCCATGCAAGCCGCCACCAACTAGAAGCGTAGTGGTGTAGTGGTTGTAGGTCAGTCATAACTTTCTTGAGTTTGAGTTTGAGTTTGAGTTTGAACTTAAATCTAAGCTTCAACTTTGCTTGACATCTAAAACCAAGCGATCACTTTGCGTGTAGCAAAGAAAGTGTTTGTTGGTAGCGCGTCCAATGGAGCACAGTGACAAGCGCTGGGCTAAATCAAAACCCATTTGTGTGATTCCACTGCGCGAGACAACGATGGCTACACCCATTTGCGCAGACTTCATCACCATCTCGCTGGTCAATCTGCCTGTGGTGTAAAAAATCGAATCTTGGTCCGCTTGAATGCCTTGCATCCACATCCAGCCCGCGATGGTGTCGATGGCGTTGTGCCGACCGACGTCTTCGACAAACAGTTGCATATGCTCGCCCGCAAACAATGCACAAGCATGCACAGAGCCAGCAGATTTATAGGTACTCTCTTGCAAGCGAATGGCATTGAGCAATGCGTACAAGCGTGTTTGCGTAATCGTGGCGTTGGGCAAGGTGATCGCATCTATCTCATCCATCAAACCGCCAAAAACACTGCCTTGCCCGCAACCAGTGGTCACCACACGGTGTTCGGTGCGCGCTTGCATATCTGCCACACCATGACGGGTTTTGACAGCGGCGACACCTGCACCGTCCTCGCCTGCCTCCCAGTCCACGGTGATGCTCTCCACTTCTTGAGCGCTAGACACCAATCGCTGATTGCGCAAGTACCCCAGCACCAACCACTCTGGATGGGCGCCTAAAGTCATCAGGGTCACAAGTTCGCGTTTGTCCACGTAGACCGTCAAAGGTCGTTCAGCAGGGATGGAGATGGTGTCTTTCACACCATGCTCGTTGATGACTTGCACCTCGCGCGTCAGCGGGGCTCGGGCTTGGGTTAGACGCGGCAACATGGGGTGAGAGGCTACAACAAAAAGGGCCGGTGCCTGCTGGCATCGGCCCAATAACACTTGAAGGAAAGGTTTAAGACTTTTTAGCGGGTGCAGCTGCAGGAGCTGCAGAGGGTGCCGCCGTTGGTGCAGCAGCAGGCGGGGCTGCAGGAGCCGCCGCAGTAGGTGTCGCTTCTGGCGGGGTGTAGACAAACTTACCTGGGTCAGCGCAAGGTGCAGTAGCAACAGGTTTGCCGGCTTTGGCTTTATTGGTACGTTGTACGTGGGCAGCGACTTTGTCTTGTGCCTTACAGAGTAAATAACCGTCTGCTTTGGCGGTATGGGCTGTTTTGGCGGCAGTCTCAGCGGCCTTGGCTTTGGCCTCATCGCTGGGGGGCGGCAGTTTGGCAAAAGCTGAGGTGCTCAGAGCTACCAAGAGCGTCGCAAGAAGTGTTGGGAAAAGGGTTTTATTCATATCTGTTCTCCTGTTCACGCGTTTAGGCGTGCGCTGTTTTACCCGAACCAGACTCGGGGCTACGTTGCGCGGGGATCTTGCCAGCTTGGATGTCAGCGTGCCAAAGTTCGTGGTGTTCTTTAGCCCAGGTTTCATCCACATAACCGGTGCGCATAGCATCGTAGGCGCCTTCCATACCGATGGTGCCAATGTAGATGTGACCCAAAAACATAGCCATCATCAACACCGTTGCTACCGCGTGGACCATATGGGCGACTTGCATGGTGCCGCGCTCATAGACCATTCCGGGAACGATCTTGTCGAGCACAAAGCCTGAAGCCACGACTATCGCACCCAAAAAGAACACACCACCCCAAAAGACGACTTTTTCGCCTGCATTGAAACGGTGTGAGGGAACTTCTTTGCCACTCAAAATACCACCGCCTTTGAGCAACCATACCAAGTCGCCTTTAGCGGGCAGGTTGTCTTTCACGAAGGTAAAAAAGACAACTACCAAAGACACAGCAAACAGTGGGCCGGCAAAGTTATGCGCGTTTTTCAGCGCATAGGTCAGCCAACCAAACAAGGTGTCGCCTATCACTGGTTGCAAAATAAATTTACCAAATGCCATCACTAAACCAGAGATAGCCAAAGTCACAAAAGCAATGGCATTGCTCCAATGGGCAGCACGCTCGAACGGCGTGAAACGCTCAATTTGACG
>RFTR01000017.1 GCA_009923345.1 Betaproteobacteria bacterium | reverse complement strand
GTGGTGCCGTTGCCGCCGGTGATGCCGGCGTTGTTCACCAAGATATCGATGTGCCCGCTATCTTTAATGGTTTGTGCGGTGGTAGCGCCAACTGCGGCATCCGATGTGAGCTCCACTACGTAACCACTGACCTTGCCAAGTTTGCCTAAAGAAGCTTTGGCTTCTTCTAGTTTGACTGCATCAATGTCCCACATCACCACGCTAGCACCAGAGCGCAACATGCGTTCGCTGGTGGCATAGCCAATACCTTGTGCGCCACCTGTGATCACCGCAACGCGGCCTTTTAAATCGAGTTGGTTCATTGCATGCCTTTCAAAGCGGTTGCTGCATTAGGGCCGGCTTGGCAGTCGGCGATGTACTGACGAATGATGTCGTCAAAAGATTTTTCAGGAAACAGGCCTAAGCTGTTAGCGCGTTTCGAGCTAGACCCTTTGGCCCAGCGCGACACAATGCCTGCGATGCGTTCGTCACGTTGGAACGTTACCAATGCACGCACCTTAGACCCTGCAACGCGCTCTAAGGCGTCAAGCATTTCTTGTACGGTGACGTCGAGGCCAGGTAAGTTCAACGCAGTGCGACCACCGTAAGCCTCGCGTGTGCATTCATAGACTTTGATCAGGCTTTCAATGGTGGAGCGAGGCGACGCCATGGGGTGCAAGACATCTGGCGATACGGGGCAGACCGATGGAATGCCAGCCAATGGCTCACGAATGATGCCGCTGAAAAACGAAGATGCTGCGCCATTGGGTTTACCAGGACGCACAGTCACCGTCATCAAGCGCGCACTGCGGCCATCGATATAGCCTTTGCGTGTGTAATCGGCGATCAAATGTTCGCAAATATGTTTTTGAATACCGTAAGAGGTTTGTGGTGTTGGCAAGGTGTCGTCCGCAATGATGGCGGGCATCGGATACGCGTCATCAGGACCGAACACTGCAACAGAACTTGAAAACACCAAGCGTGTTGGCTTAGCGCCGCCTTCAGTGCGTTTACGCAATGCATCTAATAGTGCGCGGGTACTGTCGAGGTTAGAGCGCAAGCCCAATTCAAAGTCGTCTTCGCACTCGCCTGATACAGCAGAGGCTAGGTGGAAAACACCGTCCACAGCTTCTGTTTCTAATTCTTTGCAATGTGTCAGCAATGGGCCTGTCTTCACACTGACACGCGGATCTGCGGCTAGATCTGCGGGCGCAGGAAATTGGTCAGCCAAGATGAGATGCTCAATTTTTTGGCCATTCAACTCGCCCTTTGCAAGCAGGGTGCGGGCTAGGCGGGAACCTACAAAACCGGCGCCACCGGTGATCAATAAACGCATGGTGAAAACTCCTTAAGGACGAGGGGAATGCTCGCGCACAGCACGCGGTGCGCGCAGTGACACAGCTGGTTGAGAGACGGACGGCAACTTTTGGTTAGAGTCCAAAACGGTTTCAATGTCTTCGCGCACGCTATCGATCAAAATCAACACCGCTTTTTCTGCGGCATCTGGGGCGCGTGCAATCACCGCGTCGAGTACGGCGCGGTGCAAAGGCAGTGAGAGTGCCATCCCGTTTGGTCGGGTGGTGGTAATTTCAAAACTGGTGCGCAAAAGTGCGCCAATCGCTTTGCTCATTTGCGCAACCATTCGGTTGTGGCAAGCACGCAAGAGGCCTTGGTGGAATAGCAAGTCATGGGTGACATAGTCACCGCCAAATTCAATGGCGTGTTTCATGCCTGCATAGGCGGCTTCAATGTCTTGAATGTCTTGCGCAGTCGCACGTTCCGCAGCGAGTCTCACGGCAGCAGGCTCAATCACGCGCCGCAAATCTTGTAGATCGCGTAAAAACTCACGCGTCAATCCCATTTTTGATTTCCAGGCCACCACATCGGGGTCAAACCAATTCCATTGGTCTTCAGGCAAGACACGCGTTCCTACTTTGGGCCCTGTGCTGAGTAAACCTTTGGCTACCAGTGATTTAACAGCCTCACGAATCACCGTGCGGCTCACACCGAACTCTTTGCACAAAACAGTTTCAGGCGGCACTACGCTCTCAGGCGGGTAGTGGCCAGACACAATGGATTCGCCCAACAAGTCGAGCGTGTGTCCGAGCATGTTTTTAATGGCCATGGCGTTGGGTGATAAAGCCGTTACAAATGGATATTTGTTATGCGCATTCGCAACGCTTAACCGCGCACAAACAGAGTAACCAAGGGTTCCGTACCAAGTTGGCGACTCCAATGCCCGTGTACTTTCTCGTCAAAGCTTGCACCGGCAGGCAAGGTATCCACAGAATAGAAATGTTCCCCCGCACTGAACACGCGAGAACTGCCATCTTGCAAACCAATTTCCATATGACCGCTCAAAATAAATACCCACTGACCATGTGGACTGCAATGGAACTGGCTTCGAAAACCCACAGGGCTATGGCGAAGCTGATAGCCTCCACTGGGCATCAAAGCCGATAACCGCGATTGCGGCGTACCTTCTGTCAAAGGAACGGTCTCCTCTTTGAAGCGTGCGCGCCCATCGGTGTCGGTAAAAAGAATGGTTTTTTGAAATGTAGTCATACAAGTGCCTCTGCGCCAAAGTTAATCTGAACCTTCATAGCTTGGCTCTTGTCGCTAGCCAACTCAAAAGCGTGGATCGCATCATCTAAGTCCATCACGTGCGAAATAACAGGACGGCCATCTATCAACCCTTCGTTGAGGAAGCGAACGGCCACTGCGAATTCTTCGTGGAAGCGGAAAGTGCCGCGCAGCTCCAACTCTTTACCGACCAATTGATTGAGCGGCAGTGTGGAATCACCCCCTAAGCCAATCGACACGATCACACCGCGTGGCGCGACTACATCTAGTCCGCTGCGCAGTGCGCGGTCGTTGCCGGAGGCTTCAAACATTACATCGAATACGCCCTTGTTCACAGCAAAAGGCGCGAGCGCTTCGGAGTGCTTAGCAATATTGATAGTTTCATCAGCGCCCATGGCGCGGGCACATTCGAGCGGTTTGTCTGCAATGTCTACCGCCACAATGCGCGCAGCACCTGCGCGGCGCAAAGCGCCAATCAACAAAGTGCCAATCGGACCGCAACCTGTTACCAACACTTGTTTACCGAACACGCTGCCGGCACGCTGAATGGCGTGTAGACCGACAGACAAAGGCTCGGCTAATGCGGCAAGAGACAAACTCAAGGAATCGTTGAGTGGATGCGCTTGAGATGCATCTATCACCAAGATTTGACGAAACGCGCCTTGCACATGCGGAAAGCGCATAGCGCTTCCAAAAAAACGCATGTCTAGGCAATGGTTATGCTGCCCTTTTTGGCAGTATTGGCATTGGCCGCAAGGGCGTGACGGTGAAATCGCAATGCGTTGACCCGCTTTGAAGCTTTGCACTGCACTGCCTACAACACGCACGATGCCAGAGACTTCATGGCCTAACACCATCGGCTCTTTGATGCGTACCGTTCCAAAGCCACCATGCTGGTAATAGTGCAAATCAGATCCGCAAATACCGCCGTAGGCAACATCCACTTGAAGTTGATGCGCACCAAGCGCATCTGTATCGAAGTTGTCTAGGCGCAAATCTTCTGGTGCGTGGCAAACAATGGCTTTCATGGGGGCTCCTACGTTTCTAGATGGTGGCTTAGTGCTTAGTCAGGGCGATAGCTATGCGATATGCAAGTGCAACTGATGCTCAATGTGCGCGACCAATTGGTCGGTAGGCATTGCAATGTCCAAGGTGATGGCGGGCTCATCAGAACTCGGGGGCTCCAAGGTTTGCAGTTGGCTTGTCAACAACGATGGCGGCATGTAATGCCCGGTGCGGTATTGCAAGCGCTGTTCCAGCAAAGCTTTGTCACCATGCAAATGGATAAAACGTAAATCTGGGCAGGCAGCGCGTAAACGGTCACGGTAAATGCGTTTGAGAGCAGAGCAAGAAATAATCAACCCAGCGTCTGCCTCCAATGCACTAAACCGTGACGCAATATCGTCTAACCATCCGGCACGGTCTTCATCCGTTAACGGTGTACCTGCCGCCATCAAAGCTACATTGCGCGGTGGATGCAAGGTGTCGCCTTCCATAAATGGAATGCCCGTGCGAGCACCTAAAAGCGCACCGACGGTGCTCTTACCGCACCCGCTCACTCCCATAACGATGAGGCGAGGAGTTGGCATGCTCAGAGGCGTTGTTCGCTAGTGGCGTCAAACACGTGTGCTTTGTTCGCATCAAACTGTAAGTACACCGTGTCATCAGGTTTGACATCGGTGCGCCCATGCATGACCAAGGTTAGCGATTGCTCGCCGATTTGTAAGAGTAACTCTGTCTCCGCGCCAGTCGGCTCCACCACCACTACTTTGGCGGCGATACCGCTGCTGGCCAAATTTAAATCGGTGGGACGGATGCCAAAGTAGACCTGTTGGCCTGGTGTAGTGGTGTTGATGTTGACTGGCATTGCCCATTGCGCATTTAGCGCATGAACCGCATTGCCCTGCACCGTGCCTTTGAAAACATTCATAGCTGGGGAACCGATGAATTGGGCGACAAATAAATTACCAGGACGGTCAAATAACTCAAGCGGCGTACCGATTTGTTCGACGATGCCGTCATGCATCACCACGATGCGATCAGCCATGGTCATGGCCTCGATTTGGTCGTGCGTCACATACACCGTCGTCGTTTTGAGACGTTGGTGTAGCGCTTTGATTTCCGCGCGCATCGCCACACGCAATTTGGCGTCGAGGTTGGAAAGCGGTTCATCAAACAAAAATACTTTGGGGTCTCGCACAATCGCACGACCCATCGCCACGCGTTGGCGCTGTCCACCCGAGAGTTCGCGTGGGAAGCGGTCTAACAACTTGTCTAAGTTCAAGATACGCGCTGCATTGCCTACACGTTCTTCGGTCGTCTGTGCATCGGCTTTGCGTAAACGCAAAGAGAAGGCCATATTCTCCCGCACCGTCATGTGTGGATACAACGCATAGCTTTGGAACACCATCGCGATGTCGCGGTCTTTGGACTCCAAATCGTTGATCACGCGGCCATCAATCTGAATTTCGCCACCAGAGATATCTTCTAGTCCTGCCAGCATACGCAGCAAGGTGGATTTGCCGCAGCCTGAAGGGCCGACTAAGACAACGAATTCACCGTCATGTATGTCAAACGAAATACCGTGGATGACTTTGACATCGCCGAAGTTTTTTTGGATGTTATGAAATGAAACCGAAGCCATGAGTTTTCCTTAGCTTTTCACTGCGCCAGCTGTCAGGCCAGACACCATGTAGCGCTTAAACGAGTAATAAATTGCCGCAGGGGGCAGGGCATAAATCAAACCAGTAGTCATGAGTAATTCCCAAGGCGAATCATCAGCAGATAAAAAATTGCCTAAAGCCACAGCTAGCGTGACATCCTCATCTTTTGATAAGAGTAAGAATGCATAGAGATATTCGTTCCATGCCAACAGCAACGCATAAGTGCCCACAGCGACTATCGATGGCACCATCAGCGGTAGGTAGACCATCCAAAATAATTGCAAAGGCGTTGCGCCATCCATACGGGCAGCTTCATCAAGCTCATAGGGCAGTTTGTCGCTGGCTTGTTTTAACACCCATATGCAATAGGGTGAGGCAATAGTTACCATGGCCAAAATCAATGCCCATTGGTTGTTTAACAAGCCATAAATTCCCATGGTTTTGTACATGGGTACAGCTAAGAACGCAGCAGGGATGAAGTAAGTAAACAAGGCAAGGTTCATCACAGTGCGTCCACCTCGCACCTTCAGGCGACTGATAGCAAAAGCCGCCATAGTTGCAATAAACAAGGTCAGAGCGCCAACAGTGATGGCGATTAAAAAGGAGTTGCCCATTTGTTGCCAGAAATGGTCAAGGTAGAAATGGTCACGCTTGAAAACAATTTCAAAGTTTTGAAGCGTTGGTTTTTCAGGCCACAAAACTCCAGATGTAGCAGTGTCGCGTGGCGAAATAGCAAACAACACCATGTGGTAGAGCGGGAATAAAGTCCAGATCAAAACCGGAATCCCGATTAACAACAGTTTGGCTTCCGAGGAAACTTTTTTCCAACTCAAACTCATTTAGAGAGCCTTTTCATCATGAAATACACCAAAGGCAATACAAAAGGCAGTGCTACAACAATAGAGGACATCGCTAAATCAACTTGGTCTAAGCGCAAATAACGAATACCCAAAGTTGCAAGAACATGTGTCATATCTGCGGGGCCACCGCCAGTTAATAAATAAACACTGTTGAAATCGCCAAGCGTCCAAATCATGGACAAGATGGTGGATGTTAGGTAGAGCGAACGCATGGAAGGCCAAGTGATGAACGAAAACTTTTGCCATCTGGAGGCGCCATCCACCGAGGCCGCCTCATATTGTTCAGCAGGAATAGCTAAACGACCTGCAACCAAAATCAAAGTCCAAAAAGGCAGAGACTTCCATATATGCATCAGCATGGAAAGACTCAATGCCAAAGTGGGGTCATTTAACCAGTTTGGACCGTCTAGACCAGTCCAGCGAAAGATGGCGCTGTTAATAATGCCCCACTCAGGGTTTAGCATAAAGCGCACAGACAAAATAGTGGGAATAGAAGGAACTGCCCAAGGCAATATAAAAAGTGCAGCGACCCATTTCACCCACCAACGGTTGTTGACAAAAAAGCCAGACAGACCGAGAGCGATGGCCATTTTCAGGTTGATAGCAACCAATAAGAATACTAAGGTGTTGGCGGCACTACGAAAAAAAATGGGGTCATTCATCAAGTCGACATAGCTTTGCGGATGACGCGCCAACCAAAGCCCATATCCCACTGGATAGAGCACAAAAATCAAAAAAATTAATAAATATGGCACCACCATGGCGCGGCCCCACCACTGCCAGGCATCTAAGCGCGGAGCAGGAAGGCTTGAAACACTCTGAGATGTGGAGTTCATGCTGACATTGACTCAAAAAAACACCGATGCGTGGCTCTAGCCTTTTCGCATCGGTGTGGGGAGTGACTTAGTTACCAGCGACTTCTTTGATGCGGGCAATCATTTCATCGACTGCCTTATCGGTAGGTACTTTCTCATTCAAGATACGGTTCATGGCTTTGGCCCAAACGTTCTCGTTGTTGAGTACGGTGAACTTGAAGTTCTTGGTAATTTCAAACGGGGTAGTGCCACTCATGAACTGGTTGTATACAGCTAAGCGGGCAGGATCAGCTTTCCAAAATGGACGCTGTTGCGCTGCCTTTGTAACTGGGAACCAGCGTCCTAGAGAGCCTTCTACATAGGGGGTCAGATTTTGTTCTTCTAGCATGAACGCCAAAAATTGCTTGGCCAGATCTTTGCGCTTGGCATCTTTGAAGATAACGCCTGTTTTAACAGCAGAGCGATAAATCATTTTGGTGCCATCGGGCTTAAGTGGGAACCCGGCAGTTGCGATTAAGTCATAGTAGTTTTTCTTGCCCAAGTCACGTTGCTCTTGCGTCAATGCTTGGTTGTTCATATCGTCTAACCATTTGGCAGCGATAGAAATCGTTGCATTGTGTGTCATCACAATGGTCTTGTTGTGGAAAGCGACGTTGTTGTCCGGGTCTTTCCAGCTGGTAGACGACGGTGGTGTACAGCCCTTGGCATAGACCGAGGTGTAGTCATTCATCGCACTGATCAATCCTGCGCGTACTGAAGGGTCGTCGACCAACAACTTACCAGAGTCGTTTACCAACTTGACGTTGTAGGCATCCATGAAAGTCAAGAAAGAAAAAAACGAGTCGGTTGAATCGACGCCCATGGGAAAGCCTGTACCAAAGCCACGTTTACCAGTTTTTTGGCGATAACCAGCTTGCACCTTAGAGCACCAGAAGTCCCAGTAACTGTTCCAGTCCTTTGGAATATCTGATTCTTTGTAGCCTGATTCAGCCAGCATGTCTTTCCAGTACTGGATATGCATGGTTTGCTGCTTGATCGGGTATGCGTAATATGCGCGGTTTTTTGCTTGGTTGTTATACAAGAAGGTGGTCGACAAAGCGGCAGGTTCAAAGTTGTTACGAACCTTATCAATCACGCTAGTCACGTCCTCTAGTTTGCCGTCATACGCCCATTTGGCTGTAACTTGGAAGTCATAAGTGTCGGCATAGGCAAGATCAGGGGGGTTACCGGAATCTAAAGCGGCCACCGTTTTGGGAATCATGTCCTGAATGGGATAGAGCGACAAATCAATCTTGATGTTTTTATTTTTTTCTTCAAACTTTCTGATAGCGGCAAAAAGCGCATCGTCTTCCGCTTTATAAAAGCCTTTTACCCACCAAACGGTGAGTTTTTCTTGGGCAAAGGCAGGGCCTACGGCGCTAATCAAGCCTGCGGCAACCATTGCGCCCGAAAGCCATTTACTTAACTTCATTTGGTTCTCCTAAATTATCAAAAAACTAAGGCACTAAATGCCTTAATGCCATCGTATGATGATTGCACATAAAACCGATGCGGAGTTACCCGCACTCTGGCACGGGGGTGTGGACTGGCTTGCCGTCAAAGTGCGATTTGAGGTTGTTAAACGCCAAATCGGCCATGGCTTGGCGGGTTTGGCGGGTGGCACTTCCGATGTGGGGGGCCAAGACGACATGGGGAATCTCGCGCAAGCCCTCTGGTACGTTGGGTTCGTTTTCAAACACATCCAAACCTGCGCCAGCGATCACGCCGTTTTGCAAGGCGTGGATCAAAGCCTCTTGATCAACCACGGAGCCGCGTGCGACGTTGACCAAAATTCCCTCAGGGCCTAAGGCTTTGAGCACGTCAGCGTTGATAAGTTTGTGGGTACCTGCACCGCCTGGGGTGATCAACACCAAGTAGTCGCAATTTGCGGCGAGTTCGGTGGGCGTTGGGTAGAAGGAGTATGGCAACTCGGAGCGTTTGCTGCGGGCGGTGTAGGCGATGGTCATATTGAAGGCCAAGGCACGTTGCGCAATAGCTTGGCCAATGCGGCCGATGCCAACGATGCCGATACGTGCGCCGGAGACTTTGCGTGCCAAAGGCATGGGGCCGCTGGTCCACTTGCCGTCTTTGACGTAACGGTCTGCGGCGGGTAATTGGCGGGCGGCGCTGAGCATCAAGCCAATCGCCAAGTCAGCGACGTCGTCGTTCAATACCTTGGGAGTGTGCGTAACCATCACATTGCGCGCTTTGGCGGCGGCGACATCGACGCCGTCGTAGCCAACGCCAAAGACAGAGATGATTTCTAGCGCGGGCAGTTGCGCAATCAGCGACGCAGGGACTTTGGATTCACCGCTCGCTGCGATGCCGCGGATTTGCGGAGCTAGCTTGGCAAAAGCAGCGGGATCTGTCTCGTACAGGCGGTCATGCAACTTGAAAGCGGCATGCAACTGGGGTTCAAGAAAGGGCGAGAGTTTGGTGACGGACAAGATGTCGATGGCTGGCAAAGTAGGCTCCTAGGGCTTTCACGGGGTAAAGAATCAATGGTCATACCATAATATGCTTGCTCGCCCCCAATCAAGACTCGGGGAAACCAGTAATAGCGAGACAACATGACGGATAAACCCAAAAAACGCCCAGAAGATTTACGTAGCCAGCAATGGTTTGGCCGACAAGACCGAGACGGTTTTGCCTACCGCAGCTGGGTCAAAGGCAAAGGCGTGCCGCACGACCAGTTTGACGGACGCCCCGTCATCGGTATTTGCAACACCTTCAGCGAACTCACCCCCTGCAACTCCCATTTCCGCACCTTAGCCGAACAGGTCAAGATTGGTGTGTACGAAGCAGGTGGTTTCCCCCTCGAGTTTCCCGTGATGTCGCTGGGTGAAACTTTGTTGCGCCCAACCGCCATGCTGTATCGCAACCTCGCCTCAATGGATGTGGAAGAAAGCATCCGCGGCAACCCGATCGACGGCGTTGTGCTTTTGATGGGCTGCGACAAAACAACCCCCGCTTTATTAATGGGTGCTTCCAGCGCCAACTTGCCCACCATTGGCGTGAGCGGCGGACCGATGCTCAACGGCAAATGGCGCGGCCAAGAATTGGGCTCAGGCACGGGCGTGTGGAGCATGAGCGAACAAGTGCGTGCCGGCACGTTGAAATTGCAAGACTTCTTTGAGGCTGAGAGCTGCATGCACCGCAGCCACGGCCACTGCATGACGATGGGCACCGCGAGCACCATGGCCAGCATGGTCGAAGCGTTAGGTGTGGGCTTGCCCGGAAATGCAGCCTACCCAGCCGTGGACGGACGACGCAATGTGCTCGCGCGTGAAGCGGGTCGACGCATCGTGCAATTAGTGCACGACGATGTGAAGCTCTCACAGATCTTGACGCGTGAAGCGTTCGAAAACGCGATCCGTACCTTGGCGGCAATTGGTGGCAGCACCAATGCCGTCATTCACTTGGTCGCTATCGCAGGACGCTTGGGCGTGCCTTTGAGCATCGACGACTTTGACCGCTTGGCTAGCGAGTTACCTTGTTTGGTGAACCTCCAGCCTTCTGGTCAGTACTTGATGGAAGACTTCTGCTACGCAGGCGGATTGCCTGCGGTGATGAAAGAAATCTCTCACCTCTTGCATACCGAGGTGGTTACAGCGAATGGCAAAACTGTGGGCCAAAACGTATCCGATGCACAGAACTACAACACTGAGGTCATCAAGCCATTTGCCAAGCCCTTCAAAGAAAAAGCGGGCATCGCGATCTTGCGTGGCAACTTGGCGCCACGTGGTGCGGTCATTAAACCGAGCGCCGCAACACCCGCCTTGATGACGCACACCGGACGCGCTGTGGTGTTTGAGAGCAGCGACGACTTCCACGCTCGCATCGACGACGAAAACTTGGACGTCGACGAAAACTGCATCTTGGTGCTCAAAAACTGTGGCCCCAAAGGCTACCCCGGTATGGCCGAAGTGGGCAATATGCCGCTACCACCCAAAGTCTTGCGCAAAGGCATTACCGACATGGTGCGTATCAGCGATGCGCGCATGAGCGGTACGGCCTACGGCACGGTGGTGTTGCACACCGCACCAGAAGCTGCTGCAGGCGGTACCTTAGCCTTGGTGCAAAACGGTGACAAGATCACCTTGGATGTGCCTAAGCGCAGTTTGCATTTGCATGTCGATGATGCAGAGTTGGCCAAGCGACGCGCAGCATGGAAGGCTCCAGCGCCGGCCATGGACAGTGGCTACTGGAAGCTCTACATCGACCATGTGCTGCAAGCCGACGAGGGCGCAGATTTGGACTTCTTACGCGGCATGCGCGGTGCAGCCGTGCCCAAAGACAACCATTAAAAACACCATTGAAAACATAGAGGAATTGAGATGACAAAGATAGCAATCGTGACCGGCGCAAGCTCTGGTATTGGCAAAGCCTGTGCGCTCGGACTGTTGAAAGACGGCTGGAAAGTGGCCTTGATCGGACGCCGCGCCGATGCTTTGCAAGCCACGGTAGACGCCGCTGGCGAGCACAAAGCCAATGCCTTTGCGGTGCCGACCGACGTGTCGAAAGAAGAAGACGTCACCAAAATGTTTGCAGCAGTCGTCGCCAAGTTTGGCCGTGTCGATTTGTTGTTCAACAACGCGGGCGTGTCGATCCCTTACACCTTGCCTGGCGATATGTCGGGTGAGACATGGCGCCAAGCTGTCGGCGTGAACTTGCATGGCCAGTTTTATTGCTTGTCACATGCGTTCAAGCAAATGCAAACGCAGAGCCCACAGGGTGGCCGCATCATCAACAACGGATCGATCTCGGCCCACGCGCCACGCCCTGGCTCTATTGCTTACACCGCAACCAAACACGCGATCAGCGGTTTGACCCGCGCGGCAAATTTGGACGGACGACCATTTGATATCGCTGTCGGTCAAATTGACATCGGTAATGTGGCCAGCGACATGACCGAGCGCATGGTCAAAGGCGTGCACCAAGCCGACGGCACCATCAAGCCCGAAGCGCGGATGGATATGTCGGCGGTGGTCGAAACATTCTTGACGATGGCGCGTCTGCCGCTCTCGGCCAATATTTTGTTCACCACGGTGATGGCCACCAAGATGCCATTTGTGGGTCGCGGTTGAACGCACCAACTAAGCGCGTGTTTTTCTGCCATCCCATCAAGACGGTTGATCACTTAATTTCTTAACCCATAGCCTCTTCATCTTTTATGCAAGACGTGGTCACGTTGGGCGAAGCCATGGTCTTGCTCGCCGCCGCACAGCCTGGCCCATTGGCGCAGGTTCAGCAGTTCACCAAGCACACGGCTGGCGCTGAAACCAATGTGGCGGTGGGTTTGGCGCGCTTGGGCTATCGCGTATCGTGGGTCAGCCGTTTAGGTGACGATTCGATGGGCCACTATTTACGTGCATGTTTTGAATACGAGGGCATCGACTGCAGCCACGTCGAGATGGTCGCTGGTGGTAAAACCGGCATGATGTTCAAAACTTTGAGCGTGGCGGGTAGTGACCCCACGATTGAGTACCACCGCAAAGACTCGGCCGCAAGCCAGTTGCGCGTGGACACTATCGATTGGCCTTGGCTGGAGAAGGCGCGCCATTTGCACACCACGGGTATCTATCCTGCGCTGACCTCCAGCACCTGGGAGGTCACGCAATCTGCGATGGCGCGCATGCGTGCCAACGGCAAGAGCGTGAGCTTTGATCCGAATTTGCGTCCGGCTTTATGGCCGAGTACCGAACAAATGCGTGCATCGATCAATGCACTCGCGGCGAAGGCTGATTGGGTGTTTCCGGGGTTGCAAGAAGGGCAGCTTTTGACAGGCAAAGATACGCCCGCAGAGATTGCTGCTTTCTACCGTGCGCAAGGTGCGCAGTGTGTGGTGGTGAAACTAGGCGATGCTGGCGCGTATTTCGACAGCGATGCAGGCACAGGGCTGGTGCCCGCATTCCCCGTGGCACATATCGTGGACACCGTGGGTGCAGGCGATGCATTTGCCGTAGGCGTGATCAGCGGTTTGTTAGAAAAATTGCCCCTGCAAAAAGCAGTGGAACGCGCCGCATGGATGGGCGCGCGCGCGACCCAGGTGCGCGGCGATTGTGAAGGTTTACCAAGCCGCGAAGAATTGATCGCGGCAGATTTTTAATTCACTTTATTAATTTACAAGGGAGACAGTTATGACAGTCGGATACATCGGTGCATCAGGCCTTATGGGCCACGGCATGGCCAAAAACTTAATTGCCAAGGGCCAAAAATTAGCGATCACGGTACACAAACAACGCGACCGCGTGAAAGACTTGTTAGACGCTGGCGCCACCTTGGCCGACAACGCGGCCGCCTTGGGCGCGAGCTGCGACATCGTCTTGATTTGTGTGACGGGTTCTCCGCAAGTCGAGGCTGTGGTGGCTGGCACCGGCGGTTTGTTGAGCAATCCCAAAGCAGGTTTGATCATCGTCGATTGCTCGACGAGTGAGCCCCACTCCACCACCCACTTGCGCGAACTTGCGCACAGCAAAGGCGTGGTGTTTGTCGATGCGCCGCTGGCACGCTCGCCGGTCGAAGCCGAGGCTGGACGTTTGAACATCATGGTCGGCGCGACCCAAGCTACTTTTGCCAAGATTGAGCCCGTGCTCAAGTGTTGTGCAGAAAACGTTTTCCATGTGGGCGAGCCAGGCGCAGGGCACGCGATCAAGTTGCTGAACAACTTCATCGGCCAAGCGATTGTGGCGGCCACCGCAGAAGCCTTTGCTGTAGGCAAGCGCGCCGGCATCGACCTCAAGCAACTCGTCTCGTTGGTCAGTGCAGGCCCTGTGAACTCAGGCTTATTCCAAGCCGTGTCTAAAACACTCGACGGCGATATGGATGGTTTGAAGTTCGAACTCGACAACGCCCGCAAAGACATTCGTTACTACACCCACCTGGCCGAAGGAATGGCGGTACCCACCATGATGGGCGAGGCTGTGCACCAGTCGCTGAGCATGGCCAGTGCTTTGGGTTTTGGTAAAAAATATGTGTCGTCGATGGTCGAAGCGCAAGAGCGTATCAATGGCATCGAACTAGTTCCCAAAAAATAATTGCAACCAAGGAATAACACCATGAGTAACCGTCTAGCTGAAAAAACCGCATTCGTCACCGCCGCAGGGCAAGGCATTGGTCGCGCCACGGCCTTGGCATTTGTGGCGCAAGGCGCGCGCGTCATTGCAACCGATGTCAATGCCGCCACACTCGAATCGCTGCACAAAGAGTGCGGATGCACGGTCGACGTGCTCGACGTCACCAAAGCCGATGCAGTTCAAGCCGCTGCTGCCAAGCATGGCCCAGTCGATGTGCTTTTCAACGGCGCAGGTTTTGTGCACGTAGGCTCGGTGCTCGACTGCACCGAAGACGAGTGGGAGTTTGCGTTTTCACTCAACGTGCGTTCGCAGTTCCGCATGATCAAAGCCTTTTTGCCAGGTATGCTGAAAAAAGGCAATGGCTCCATCATCAATATGGCGTCTGTGGCGGGCAGTATCAAAGGCGCGCCGAACCGTTTTGTCTATGGCGCGACCAAAGCCGCTGTGATTGGCTTGACCAAGTCTGTCGCGGCAGACTTCATTACCCAAGGTGTGCGTTGCAATGCGATTTGCCCTGGCACGGTGGAGTCTCCATCTTTGCGTGACCGCATTGCTGCTCAAGCCAAAGCCAGTGGACAAACCGTGGCACAGGTGGAAGCAGCTTTCGTCGCGCGTCAACCTATGGGGCGTGTGGGTCGCGTCGAAGAAATTGCGGCGCTCGCGGTGTACTTGGCGAGCGATGAGTCTGGATTTACAACCGGTACAGCACAAATCATTGACGGTGGTTGGTCGAATTAAGCTAGATAACTGACTATGAATGTGATCCGCTTCTCTGATTTGTGTGCCAGCGGCCAAGTGCGTGGCAAACGCGTGTTTATCCGCGCTGACTTGAACGTGCCCCAAGACGACCATGGCGCGATAACAGAAGACACGCGTATTCGCGCGTCTGTGCCTTGTATTCAAATGGCTTTGGATGCAGGTGCAGCGGTGATGGTGACCAGCCACTTAGGACGTCCTACAGAAGGCGACTTCAAGCCAGAAGATTCTCTTGCACCCGTGGCCAAGCGTCTAGGCGAATTGCTGGGCCGTGATGTGCCCTTGGTCGCTAACTGGGTCAACAGCGACGACAAGGCAAGCATCACTCCTATTCCCGTTAGGCCAGGTCAATTGGTAATGCTGGAGAACTGCCGCGTTAACAAGGGCGAAAAGAAAAACAACCCTGAGTTGGCGCATAAATTAGCGGCGCTGTGCGATATTTTTGTGAACGACGCTTTTGGAACTGCCCACCGTGCAGAAGGCACGACCTATGGCATCGCGCAGTTTGCGCCGATAGCGTGTGCAGGGCCTTTGTTATCTGCTGAGATCGACGCGATTCAAAAAGCCTTGGCGCACCCTAAGCGCCCACTGGCCGCCATCGTCGCGGGCAGCAAGGTGAGTACCAAGCTCACCATTCTCAAAACACTGGCCGACAAAGTAGACCAACTGATCGTCGGTGGCGGCATTGCCAATACCTTCATGTTGGCCGCTGGGTTGAAGATCGGCAAAAGTTTGGCCGAACCTGATTTGTTGGCGGAGGCCAAAGCCGTGATGGCCGCGATGAAAGCCCGAGGTGCAGAAATACCGATTCCCACAGATGTGGTGTGCGCCAAAACATTTGCTGCCGATGCCGTTGCGACCATCAAAAAAGCCACCGAGGTGGCGGACGACGATTTGATTTTGGACATCGGCCCCGAGACAGCGGCGAAGTTGGCGGCACAACTAAAAGCATCTGGCACCATTGTTTGGAACGGTCCAGTAGGCGTATTTGAATTTCCTGCGTTTGAAAGCGGTACCAAGGTGATTGCGCATGCGATTGCCGAGTCGAGTGCTTTCAGCATTGCTGGTGGGGGCGATACCTTGGCTGCGATTGCCAAATATGGCATTGATAAACAAGTAGGCTATATCTCTACGGGTGGCGGTGCATTTCTAGAGGTGCTTGAAGGTAAGACTCTGCCTGCGTTTGAAATTTTGGCTAAGCGTGCTGCTGGCTAACTTGCGCTCACTATTAATTAGCTTTTCAACACGCTGGACGTTTCACCACGCACAAGCAAAAGCAAATAACTGGCGGCTTAGGTTGTCTTGGCTAACAGGGCGCCACTCAGCAGGTACCTCGATAGACTTCAAAACGGGACCCGTGCCCATTTTGTTGGGGTGACTGGTGCTGCTCAAAGATTTGAATTTGCTCTCTGCGCAGTCGTATTCAAAATTAGATTTCACCGATTGTTGCCCCGCTGTATCTGGCTTGGCCAGGTCGTAGACCACCCATACGCGACGGATACTTCCAGTGCGGATGATGCTGGCTGAATCTAAATACACCGTCGCAACTTCATTGCGCGTGACGGTGATCCACATCGCATGTGTAGCGCCGACAAAAGTAATCAGTAAGAAACACAAGAGTCGTTTCATACAGGCACAAGAGAGGTGTTGTCAGACATTTCCATCCTGCAAGCGTACAAGAAATAAGCCCCGCATTGTGCGGGGCTGACTTTGACTGTGATTACTAAAACCTAATGAAACGTGACTTGGTTGAAAGTCAGAATGTTCATGGTTGCCAGAATTGATTAGGCCGCCTGTAAAGCACGTGGGCTGGTCGGATGCCCTTGGTAATCAGTCCAGCTGTTTTGTTTGAAGTCATACAACTTGCAGTCGCGTGCTGTTTGGAAATACCAGCGCCATGAGAACGGCTGCACGATGATGCGCTCAGGTAACAGCTCTTCCAGCTTGCTTTGTGCTTGTTTGAGTTTGTAGAGCGGGATGCTCATGTCCAAATGGTGGGCGGTGTGCTCCATGATGTGGTGCATCAATGCGCCGATTTGGAGTGGGAAGGTCAGGTGCACCGTGGTGGACACAAAAGGCTGTGCTTTAGACCAAGCGCCACGCTCTTCGTGCCACGACACATCGACATGGGTGTGGTGTACATAGACCACAAAACCAATCATGGTGACCCAAAAGAAGAACGGTACGGCAACGCCCATCAAAAACATCAAAGCCACCGACTGGTCGGTAGCGAATGCGGCCAAGACCATCGTGGCAATCCACAAAGCGCCAAAGCCAGTGATGAGCAAACAGTCTTTCATGAAGATGGGGCGACGTGTAGGCATGTTTTTCTCGTTGGGGAACACCATCTTGTTCCACCAAATCTCGACCATGTAATACAGGCCTGGGGCCCAACCGCTGCGGTAGACGCGGTCTTTGATACGCTCTTTTAAAGGCAGGGCTGCGTATTCTTCTGGTGTGTGGGGCGCCCAGACAAAGTCGAAGCCTTTGAGGTTGGTGTAGCCGTGGTGCACTACGTTGTGACCAATGTCCCACAAGCTGTAGGCGGTAAGCGATGGCAAGAAAGCAATACGACCCAGCCATTTATTGAGGTTGCGGTGGGGCGTCAAACTTTGGTGGCAAGCGTCGTGGCCCAATATGAATAAGCGGCCAATCACGAAACCAGCGGCCAAACCAGATAAGAGCTTAGCCCACCAAGCTTCAAACAACACAGTACCAGCCATCAGTGCAGCCCATAAAACATAGTCGACCACCAACAAAACAATGGCGCGCAAAGTGGTGCGCTCAGCCAAAGGGATCAACCATTCGCGCATCACTTTGCGATGGGGCATGGGTTCGTTCGGGGAAATCGGTTCTATGTGTGTGTGCATCGGGATCAATCTAGGATGCTTCTCTAAAGAAGCACTTATATGCTGGTTTACCAATTAATTATCGCTTTTTACCGTCCATACGGGATATTTGACCGTCGCAGAAGTAGGGGCGAAGCAGGCAAAAAGAGGCGTAAAGTGTTGTTTTTAAGCGCTCTTTGATAGGCGTCAAGTTTTAATTACACAGGCTTACACAGCGAATAATTCAAATCAAACATGTGAGAATCGCAGGGCTTATTCATTTGGAGACCAATTAATGCCCCGCCACGCCACCAAAATTGTTGCCACTCTCGGGCCAGCTTCCAGCGATCCCGCTTTGTTGGAGCAAATGATCTTGGCCGGCGTGACTGTCGTGCGCCTGAACTTCAGCCACGGCAAAGCCCAAGACCATATTGACCGCGCCAACCTTGTGCGTCAAGCAGCTAAAAACGTGGGTCGCGAAGTTGCCATCATGGCCGACTTGCAAGGCCCCAAGATCCGCGTCGGCAAGTTTTCCGATGGAAAGGTGATGTTGGTCAATGGTGAAAAATTTATCTTGGACGCATCGCGCACCGAACCCGGTGACTTGCAAGGTGTGGGGCTCGATTACAAAGAGCTGCCCCGTGACGAGTTGGCGGCGAGTTATCTAACAACAAAGGCATCAACAAACAAGGCGGCGGATTAACTGCACCAGCATTGACTGCCAAAGACATGGAAGACATCAAAACCGCGATGAGTTTTCAGGCGGATTACATCGCTGTGAGTTTTCCAAAGAATGCAACCGATATGGAAATGGCGCGTCAACTCGCCAATGTGGCGGGTGAGCCCTACAAACACAAGCCAGGGTTGATTGCCAAGATTGAACGTGCCGAAGCCATACCGCAATTGGAAGCCATATTGCTTGCGAGCGACGGCATCATGGTGGCACGTGGTGATTTGGCGGTGGAAGTCGGCAACGCTGCCGTCCCCGCTTTGCAAAAACGCATGATCAAAATGGCCCGCCAGATGGACCGCGTGGTGATTACTGCCACCCAAATGATGGAAAGCATGATCACCAACCCTGTGCCGACCCGCGCAGAAGTCAGTGACGTAGCCAATGCCGTACTCGACGGCACAGATGCAGTGATGCTGAGTGCCGAGACAGCTGCTGGCAAATACCCGCTTGAAACAGTGCAACAAGTCTCCAGCATTTGTACAGCGGCCGAGTCCGCTGAAGAGGTGGAACTCGATAGTGACTTCACAGGCCAAACATTCACCCGTATCGACCAATCGATTGCGATGGGTGCTTTGTTTACCGCCCACCACTTGGGTGCCAAAGCGATCGTTGCTTTGACTGACTCGGGTTCAACTGTTTTATGGATGAGCCGTCACCG
>RFTR01000160.1 GCA_009923345.1 Betaproteobacteria bacterium | reverse complement strand
CCAAGGCAATAACGACGGAGACACGATGGAATATTGGAACCAGCTCAAAGCCGATATCGCTGCGTTTGCCGACAAAGAAGGTCGACGCCCGCGTGTGATGATTTCCAAGCTCGGCCAAGACGGCCATGACCGTGGTGCCAAAGTCGTAGCCACCGCATTTGCCGATTTAGGCTTTGATGTGGACATGGGCCCACTCTTCCAAACCCCTGAAGAATGCGCACGTCAAGCGATTGAAAACGACGTGCATGCAGTTGGCGTATCCACATTAGCCGCAGGCCACAAAACCTTGGTACCCGCCATCATTGCCGAACTCAAAAAGCAAGGCGCTGACGACATCATCGTTTTCGTGGGTGGTGTGATTCCTCGACAAGACTACGACTTCCTCTACCAAGCGGGTGTCAAAGGTATTTATGGACCGGGTACGCCTATCCCTGTGAGCGCGCAGGATGTGCTGTCGCACATTCAAAAGGCACTTGCTGGTTAATTCGCCCTTCGTTATACTGTAATACTGTATTTCAAAGGAGCTTAAATATGGCCGTTTCTGTCCGCATGGATCCCTTGCTTGAGCACGAGCTAGAGCTTGCAGCCAAACGCAAAGGGGTGACTAAATCTCAGTTCATCATCGACGCCGTGGAGCGTGCACTGGGTCGTAAAAATGCTTTTCAACTTATGAATGCGCTTCAAGTGGAAGAAGAGCGCGCAGAGTACAAAGTCGTTGCTAAAGCCTTCCAAGGCCAAGAGCAACCCTACGAAACAGACGCTTCGCGCGAGCAGTTGTTGCAAAAACTCAAAGATAAACATGGCAGCAGCGCTGATTGATGCCAGCGCCTTGGTTGCCATTTTTGGCAAGGCGCAACCCATGGCGGCCCATTTCAAGGATCTCATGCGCCAAGCCTCTGATGAGCAGTGGTCGCTATCTACCACTTGGCCCTGCGTGACCG
This sequence comes from Betaproteobacteria bacterium, assembly GCA_009923345.1. GTDB lineage: Bacteria > Pseudomonadota > Gammaproteobacteria > Burkholderiales > Burkholderiaceae_C > Limnohabitans. The sequence goes on along the minus strand of RFTR01000160.1, from coordinate 3,289 downwards.
AGGCTTGCTACCTCGTATCGCCACCCCAGCGCTATACCTTGTTGCGTTGGTTGGCTGCTGGCGCCATAGCGGTCTATCCCTTCGTGCAAGAAGAACTCACCAGTTTTGCAGACCTGATGCACCAGTACACCCAGGCACCCCGTACTGAAATGGATCTGGCCGATGCTTCTTTGGTATGGCTGGCGGAGCAAACGGGCGTCACTTCAGTGATGACCTTAGACAAACGCGACTTCTACCGCTACCGATTAAACGACGGTCGTACTTTTGACATCCTCTAATGCAGACCAACCCTAGCCAACTATTGCAAGCCTTGCGCCACGGCGACCCCGCCGAGCAACGCCGCGCTATGGCTAAGGCAATTACTTTGCTGGAGTCCACCCGCAACGACCACCGCGAGTTGGCTGATGCTTTGTTGACATCGTTGTTACCCCACAGCGGCCAGTCGTTTCGTTTGGGTATCAGTGGTGTGCCGGGTGTGGGGAAGTCCACTTTCATCGAAGCTTTTGGTCTTTACTTAATTAGCCATGGACACCGTGTAGCCGTGTTGGCTATCGACCCATCGTCTAGCGTGTCGGGCGGTTCTATCTTGGGCGACAAAACCCGCATGGAACATTTGTCAGTCCATCCACAGGCCTATATCCGTCCAAGTCCTGCCAGCGGCACTTTAGGCGGGGTCGCAGAAAAAACCCGTGAATGCATGTTGGTCTGCGAAGCAGCAGGCTACGACGTGGTGATTGTCGAAACGGTCGGTGTTGGCCAGTCGGAAACCGCAGTGGCCAATATGACCGATATGTTTTGTTTGATGCAATTACCTAATGCCGGTGACGATCTGCAAGCTATCAAAAAAGGCGTGATGGAATTGGCCGATTTGGTGGTGATCAACAAAGCCGACATCGACAGTGCCGCGGCTACCAGGGCAGAAGCACAAATTACCAGCGCTTTGCGTTTGTTGGGCCTGCACGGTAACCCACAAAACCAACACCATGACAAGGCAACTTGGAATCCCCAAGTGGTGCAACTCAGTGCTTTGCTGGGCCAAGGCTTGGATGCATTTTGGAATGCCGCTAGCGAATTCAAAAAACTCCAAATTGCCAACGGCCGCTTTGCCTCGCGCCGACAAAGTCAAGCCCTGTCTTGGATGTGGGAACGTATTGAAGCAGGACTCAAACACAACTTTCATGCACAGCCGCAAATCCAAGCCCAGTTGGCAACCGTTTGCGCGCAAGTCAGCGCAGGCCAACTGGCGCCCTCTACGGCAGCCAGACACCTGTTGGCCATAGCAGCCCACAGCCAATCAAAAATTTAGACGGAGAAAACATGCAAGACATCCTTGAACAACTAGAAGAAAAGCGCGCTGCTGCTCGAATGGGCGGTGGGCAAAAGCGCATTGACGCGCAGCACGCCAAAGGCAAGCTCACGGCTCGCGAGCGCCTCGAGGTCTTGCTCGACGAAGGCACGTTCGAAGAGTGGGACATGTTTGTCGAACACCGGTGCACCGACTTTGGCATGGCCGATCAAAAAATTCCAGGCGATGGTGTGGTCACGGGCTACGGCATGATCAACGGCCGCTTAGTGTTTGTGTATAGCCAAGACTTCACGGTGTACGGCGGTGCTTTGTCTGAAACGCACGCAGAGAAGATTTGCAAAATCATGGACCAAGCCATGAAGGTCGGTGCACCTGTTATCGGTTTGAATGACTCTGGTGGCGCTCGCATTCAAGAAGGTGTGGCGTCTCTTGGCGGATATGCCGATGTTTTCCAGCGTAACGTGATGGCTAGCGGTGTGGTGCCGCAAATAAGTTTGATCATGGGACCTTCTGCGGGTGGTGCGGTCTATTCGCCTGCTTTGACTGACTTCATCTTCATGGTGAAAGACAGCTCTTATATGTTTGTTACTGGCCCAGAAGTCGTCAAGACCGTGACACATGAAGAGGTGAGCGCTGAAGAACTCGGTGGAGCCATCACCCACACCACCAAGAGCGGTGTGGCCGATATGGCATTCAATAACGACGTGGAAGCCTTGTTGATGCTGCGTCGCCTCTACAACTACCTGCCGCTCAACAACCGTGAGAAAGCGCCTGTTCGCAAGAGCGGTGATCCGACGGACCGCATGGACACCAGCCTAGACACCTTGGTACCCGAGAACCCCAACAAACCTTACGATATGAAAGAGCTGATCGTCAAAACCGTAGACGACGGCGATTTCTTTGAATTGCATTGGTTTTGGCTGGCTGCTTAGACATCAAGAGTTCTATTAAGGCTGCACGCTTTGTGCGTTTTTGTGATGCCTTCAATGTGCCCGTGATTACCTTTGTTGACGTGCCTGGATTCATGCCCGGTACCAGCCAAGAATACGGCGGCATCATCAAACACGGTGCCAAGTTGCTCTATGCCTATGCCGAGTGCACGGTGCCCAAAATCACGGTGATCACCCGCAAAGCCTATGGCGGTGCGTATGACGTCATGGCTTCCAAACATCTGCGTGGTGACGTGAACTTCGCATGGCCCAATGCCGAGATTGCGGTGATGGGTGCCAAAGGTGCGGTGGAGATTATCTTCCGCGATGACAAGGGCGATCCCGCAAAAATTGCTGCCAAAGAAGCCGAATACAAAGCGCGTTTTGCCAATCCGTTTGTGGCTGGTGCGCGCGGCTTTATCGATGACGTGATCCAACCCCATGAAACCCGTAAGCGCATTTGCCGCTCCTTGGTCATGCTCAAAGACAAAAAGATTGATAACCCATGGCGCAAACACGGAAACATTCCGCTGTAAGCCTAGGAGAGACATATGTTTAAAAAAATACTCATCGCAAACCGTGGCGAAATCGCCTGCCGTGTCATGGCCACCGCCCGCAAAATGGGCATTCAGACAGTTGCCGTTTACTCTGAAGCCGACAAAGAGGCGCGCCATGTGGCGATGGCTGATGAAGCCGTTTGCATCGGGCCTGCATCCTCGCGTGAGTCCTATTTGGTGGCCGACAAAATCATCGCTGCAGCCAAAGAAACAGGTGCCGAGGCAATACATCCTGGTTATGGATTTTTGAGCGAGAACGCAGATTTCTCTAAGCGTTGTGAAGAATCGGGCATTGTTTTCATTGGGCCTAAACACCACTCCATCGCGGCCATGGGCGACAAGATCGCCTCTAAGAAGCTGGCTGAAAAAGCCGGCGTCAACTGCATTCCTGGTGTGAACGATGCGATCGAAACACCTGAGAAAGCTGTCGAGATTGCCAAAGGCATTGGCTACCCTGTGATGATCAAAGCCAGCGCTGGCGGCGGTGGCAAAGGCTT
>RFTR01000159.1 GCA_009923345.1 Betaproteobacteria bacterium | reverse complement strand
GGGGCATCAACTTTGTGGCGGTGATGCGCTTCGATGATTTCAATGTCGTAGCCGGTGGGCATGGCCTTGGCCGCCATTTGCAAAAGCTTAAGGGTGACATTGACGCCTACGCTCATATTAGGCGCCATGACGATCGCATTTTGTTTGGCTGCTTCAGCGATATGGGCTTTTTGTGCATCGCTAAATCCGGTGGTACCAATCACCATCTTCACGCCCATGGCACGACACACATCAACATGCGCGATCGTCCCTTCGGGACGGGTGAAGTCGATCAGCAATTGGCTATTAGCCAATCCTTTGCGGATATCGGATTCGATCGTCACGCCGCTGGCTTGGCCCAGAAAACCGGTCGCGTCATTACCAACGCCATGGCTAGAGGGGATATCGAGCGCGCCAGCAAGTTGGCAATGGGGATCGTCTTGCAATGCTTCGATCAGCATGTGGCCCATGCGACCACTGGCGCCAGCAACAGCAACTTGGATGGGGTGTGGGGTGTGGGCCATGGTCTTTCAGGAAATTAAAAAATTAACGCAGCGTGCCCTCAAGCGGTGGATAACTTGCAGGTGGCGTGGCAGCAGTCGCGTTGGCATTGCTAGTCGCGGTGCTCGATTTAGCGGGCAGCTTTGCCAACTCCTCTGGACTGGCTTTAAGCCCAGGCAATTTGGTTGGCGGACGACGGGTGTCGAGTTTGGCTGCGAACTCCGCCTCAGTCGGCAATGGGTCGCCGTCTACGCGGTCAAGTACATCGCCTTTGAAGTACACGGTAAACCGACGCAACTGCGGTTCGCTGCCTTGCCGACGAATAGTGAAGGCATAGTCCCAGCGTTCTGCATGGAACACGCTGGTAACCAGAGGTGTTCCCAAAATTTCGCGCACAGCTTGTCTTGGCATGCCAGTGCGAAGTGCCTGCACTTGCTCTTTGGAAACGAAGTTGCCCTGCACGACTTCAGGCTGATAAATCTTCACAGGGCTATAGCCACACGACCACAAAGCCAAAACCGCGACGAGTGCCAAGGCTTGCAAGCCAGAGCGCTTGACATGCGAAAGCTGTATGGTTTTTTGAAGGGAGTGGAACATGGAGAACAAGCCCACAAAGGGTGTTAGGCAAAGAAGCGTGATTGTAGCGATCACGCAGTGCGTTTAAGAGTTGCCTTGCGACATAGCGCGTTGGTGGCGCGCCATAAATTCTTGGTAGGTATCGACCCCGCGCAATTGCAAAATAGTGTTGCGCACTGCGGCCTCCACCAACACCGCGATGTTGCGTCCAGCGACCACCTGCACCACCACTTTGCGGACTGGTACGCCGAGAACATCTTGCGACAGCGGTTCATGCGGCAAACGGTCGTAATCGCGCTCTAAAGTTTCTTTACGAACCAAATGCACGATGAGTTTCAACCGCATCTTGCGGCGCACTGCGGTTTCACCAAAGATAGCGCGGATATCAAGTAAACCGATGCCGCGCACTTCGAGCAAGTTTTGCAGCAACTCGGGGCAGCGTCCTTCGATGGTGGCTTGGTTGATACGGTACAAATCGACCACGTCATCGGCGACCAAGCCGTTGCCGCGAGAGATCAACTCTAAACCGAGTTCGCTTTTGCCCAAGCCCGACTCGCCAGTAATCATCACGCCCAAACCCAAAATATCCATGAACACGCCGTGCATGGAGGATCGATCGGCAAAATGCTTTGACAAATAAGCGCGTAAAACATCGATCACAAAAGCCGAAGATTCGGTGGTGGCGAACATCGGGATTTGCGCACGTTCGCACATCGACACCAATTCGCCGGGTGCGGTTTGGCCATCAGCCAGAACTAAGACCGGCGGCTCTAGCGTGACGATGCGCGAGATGCGGCGCAAGCAATCAACGCTCGCACTGTTGGTAAGGTAGGCGATTTCACGCTCCCCCAAAATTTGTACGCGGTAAGGGTGGATGTAGTTGAGGTAACCCACCAAGTCGGCGCCAGAGCGGGCAGCGCGCACAGCGACTTCATCAAAGCGGCGCTCCGAAGCACCAAGGCCCGCCAACCACTGCCATCGCAGCTGGCTACGGAAGGCTTCAAATAAAACGTCTGCGCTGATTGCGGTGGGTTTCACGCTTGCACCGAGTTCCAATTGGCCACGATGCTGTGCAAGGCGCTCGCATCTTGGGTGGTTTTGATTTTTTCGCGCAAAGTGGTGTCGCTAAGCAACTCAGCAATTTCAGAGAGGATTTCTAAATGCTTTTGGGTCGATGCTTCGGGAACCAGCAAAAAGATCAACAAGCCCACTGGCTGCTCGTCTGGCGCGTCAAACCCAATCGGGTGAGCCAACTGAAACACCGCTGCCATGGGTGACTTGAGACCTTTGATGCGGCCGTGCGGTATGGCCACACCATGGCCCAAACCGGTAGAACCCAATCGCTCGCGGGCAAACAAACTGTCCGCCACCGACGCCCTACTTAATCCGTGTAATTCTTCAAATAACAAGCCCGCCTCTTCAAAGGCACGTTTTTTACTGGTGACGTCCACTTGCACAAGGACTTGCGCGGGCGGGAGTATGGCGGCTAGGCGATTCATAGTAGGTGGCAGATTATGCACCCGTAGAAACCCTTGTCAAAAATAACAAAACCGCCTGAAAAGGCGGTTTGTTTGAGTGCTTGCAAAAGCAGTTGTCACATCATACGTTTAGGGCTTTGGTGATGGTGACTTCGGATACGGTCTTTGTGTTTGACCACCTGTCTGTCTAGTTTGTCGACCAGGTCGTCGACAGCGGCATACAAGTCGTGGTGGGCGCTCTCAGCGAACATGTCGTTACCTTTGACATGGATATTGCACTCGGCCTTTTGGCGACCTTCTTTTTCGGTTTGGTTCTCGATACTCAATAGCACTTTGACATCCACCACTTGGTCAAAATGCCTGGTTATTCGATCAAGCTTATCGGTCACATAACTACGCAATGCGGGGGTAACTTCAAGATGGTGACCGCTTATCGTTAAATTCATAAGAAAACCTCCTTTTGTGATGGGCAGTTTCACTATGCGCTTACAACGGAAAAAAGGCAATGGGATGAAATCAAATACTGTGTGGTTTTTTATCCCCATAAACCCCTAGTCTTGCCCCATCGCGGTGCCATAATCTGCCCCGACTAAGGGATCGCCATGCTCAATATCTTTTCGCTGGCCAACGGACGACTTTTCCAAGAGGAAATCGAATCGTTGGAAGAACTCTCTAAATTCCAGCCTATTTGGGTGGACCTCGAATCGCCGACCCCTGAAGAAAAGCGCTGGGTCAAGCAGTACTACGGCCTACAGATCCCCGAAGACGCGATGGATGAGGATATTGAGGAATCGGCCCGCTTTTACGAAGAAGATAACGGCGAGTTGCATATCCGTAGCGACTTTTTGATCGCCAACGAAGACGAGCCACGCACCGTGCGCGTCGCGTTCATTTTGAACCAAAACAACGAGTCTCTCAAAAGCCGTGGCGTGCTGTTTTCAATCCACGACGAAGACGTCCCCGTCTTTCGCCTCCTGCGCATGCGCGCACGCCGCGCGCCAGGGTTGATCGAAGACGCCAAAGAGGTCTTACTCAAACTCTTTGATGCCGACGCCGAATACTCCGCCGACACGTTAGAAGGCATTTACGACCACCTAGAAAAAGCTGGCAAATTGGTACTGTCTAAAGACGTGACTGACGAGCTTGCAGGCGAGGTGCTAGGCGCCATAGCCCGTCAAGAGGACTTGAACGGACGCATCCGCCGTAATGTGATGGACACCCGACGCGCTGTGAGCTTCATGATGCGCTCGCGCATGCTCAATGCCGAGCAGTTCGAAGAGGCGCGACAAATTCTGCGCGATATCGAATCGCTGGACAACCACACGGCCTTCCTGTTCGACAAGATCAACTTTCTGATGGATGCGACGGTCGGTTTCATCAACATCAACCAGAACAAGATCATCAAGATCTTCTCGGTGGCCAGCGTGGCCTTGCTGCCGCCCACCCTGATCGCCAGCATCTACGGCATGAACTTCCAGTTCATGCCCGAACTCAACATGAGCTGGGGCTATCCGATGGCCATTGGGCTGATGGTCGCCAGCGCGCTGGTGCCGATGTGGTATTTCCGCCGCCGCGGCTGGCTGAAATGAGCGGGGCCTAGGCCAGTCGCTGCACCAGCCCCTGCATGACCGCCGCACTCACAGGCGCGGCCACATCGCGAATAAAGCGCATGAAGTCCACATGGGCTGCATCATCGGCGCGGTCTGAAATCAGGCGCACGCCGGCAAACGGCAGGCCGTAGTCGTGACACACCTGGG
>RFTR01000158.1 GCA_009923345.1 Betaproteobacteria bacterium | reverse complement strand
GATTTTGGAAGCTTACAAAGCAAAAACCATCATCGTAAATAAGCGTTCGATGGCTGCGGGTTACGCCGGCTTAGATAACGAACTCTTTTATATGGACAAAACCATGATGGTGTTTGGGGATGCTAAGAAGGTGGTTGAGGATATGGTTAAGGCTGTTGAGTAACTCCTGAAAGCCTTTTGCAGCAAGGTTTTGAGTAGAGTTGAACGGCGCCTTGTCCAACTGCTGTCCAGTCGGTCCTTCTACTTAAATAGAGCAGAAATATTCTGAATATTGGGGTGGTGCACCACCCCTTTTTCTGTGATGAGCGCTGTCACTAATTCGGCCGGTGTGACATCAAACGCGGGGTTACGCACGCTGACCCCTTCAGGCGCCCAGCGATAGTCTCTAAAACCCATAACTTCGTCGCTTGAGCGTTCTTCAATCGGAATGTCTTTACCTTGAGAAATAGACAAATCGATAGTGGACAACGGGCAGGCTACATAAAAAGGAATGCCGTGGCGCTTGGCTAAAACTGCCACCATATAGGTGCCAATCTTGTTGGCCACATCGCCATTAGCGGCGACGCGGTCTGTACCGACCACAACAGCATCAATCTCACCGTGCTGCATCAAATGCCCAGACATGTTATCCGTGATGAGGGTGACGGGAATATTCTCCTGAACCATCTCCCAGGCCGTGAGCCGCGCACCTTGCAGGAAGGGGCGGGTTTCATCGGCAATCACCGATATTTTCTTTCCAGCCTCTACTGCTGAACGAATTACGCCCAATGCTGTCCCATGACCTGCCGTGGCTAAGGCGCCTGCATTGCAATGCGTCAAAACGCGTGCACCATCACTAAGTAGAGCGGCGCCAAACGCACCCATGGCGCGGTTGATGCGCACATCCTCTCTAGAGACTTCGTGTGCTTCTTCCAAAAGAATTGCCGCAATCTGAGGCGGTGGTGCTGAGGATGCTTTCTCCCAGGAAGCGCGCATACGCTGTAAAGCCCAAAATAAATTGACAGCTGTGGGGCGGCTTTGGGCTAGAACTTCAAATCCTTGCTCCATGGCCTGGGTAAAGTCTTTGCTGGCAAGGTGCTTGGAAGCTAAAGCTTCTAGCGCTACGCCATAGGCCGCAGCACAACCAATGGCAGGCGCTCCGCGAACCACCATGCTCCGAATTCCCTCGGCTACTTCTTTTGCATTGGTGTAGGACAAATATTCAAAGTGCATGGGCAGCACCCGTTGGTCAATCATTTCTAGCCGCCCTTCGCGCCAGCGCAAAGTTTCTACAGATTGCTTTTGCTTGCTGAGCTTGTTTGCGTCAGAAATTTGGTTCATGTCAGTCGCCTTCAAATTCACACAGCGAGAAAACAGAATGGCCAAGTTGCTCCAGTAACTGGCGTCCACCAAGATCGGGCAAGTCAATCACAAATCCGCAACCTTGGACATTGCCACCCATGCTTTGGATCAAAGCGCAAGCCGCTGCCGCGGTTCCGCCTGTAGCGATCAAGTCATCAATCAATAGGATTGACTCGCCAGGAGCAATGGCGTCTGTGTGGATTTCGATACGGTCTGTGCCGTATTCCAATGCGTAATCTTGGCCCACAACTTCTGCTGGGAGTTTGCCTTTTTTGCGGAGAGGAATGAAGCCCAGTCCCAGTTCATAAGCGACAGCCGCACCCAATATGAACCCCCTCGCCTCTATACCAGCGACGCGGTCTATTGCTTGGTTGCGATAGTGATCGGCTAGGTACTTCACCGTTAATTGCAAACCTGTTGCGTCTTTTAGTAAGGTGGTGATGTCTCTAAACATCACACCAGACTTGGGGTAATGAGGAACAGTACGAATGCGTGACTTGATGGGCATAGCGATGTTTTGTTTATGGTTGTTGTCCATAGGTTGTGAACTTCTCGAGAACCTCCGCCATTTGGCTCGAAGACAAGATGTTGGGCTGCCCGAGTTGTAGAGCCGTCCAATATTGCTCACATAGGCTCTCGACTTCGATAGCGAGGGCCAAAGCGGTAGAGAGGTCTTTGCCAACCGCAATCATTCCGTGGTTGCCTAAAAGACATGCCTTGCGATCTTTAAGCGCAATAAGAGCAAGGTCAGACAAGGCTTGGCTTCCAAACAAAGCATAAGGACAGCAACGAATACTGTCTCCGCCTGCCGCGGCGATCATGTAATGGAAAGCTGGAATATCTAATTGCAAACAAGAAAACGCTGTGGCAAAACGCGAGTGGGTGTGAACAACGGCCCCAACTTCAGAGCGAGCCACCAAAATATCTTTATGAAAATGCCATTCACTAGATGGCTTGCCATCGCTGGCAGGCTTACCCGTAAAGTCCATCAACACCATGGCGTCGGCTGACAACTTATCAACAGGTACACCAGAAGGTGTTACCAGCCAGTGTTTTGCAGATACGCGTGCCGACACATTGCCTGAGGTGCCACGGTTAAGGGCTAATTTGTCTAACTGCTGGGCAGTAGTTAAGAGTTGTGAGCGCAACAACCCTTCAGAAGTTAAAGGCTTTAATGAAGGCACTTCAACGTGCTCTTTAGCAGACCCGTTCATTTTTGAGGGTTGAGAACGCGACCGGCAACCGCGTTGAGTCTTTGCAACATCTTTGGATCACGCGCATCAGGCGCGGTAATGATGGCAAATTGCAATGCGCTGCGGCAAGCGCATTGGTAGGCGCTTGTATCGGTTTGCAATTTGGGGGCAACGGCTTTAACCAATGACCTCGCGTTATCTGCATTGGCCAAAAGTACTTTGACAATGGCGTCAACCGTCACGGCATCGTGGTTTGGGTGCCAGCAGTCAAAGTCGGTCACCATGGCTACCGAGGCATAGCAAAGCTCCGCTTCGCGCGCCAATTTGGCTTCAGGCATATTGGTCATTCCAATCACATCACAGTTCCAAGTTCTGTAGAGCTCAGACTCTGCCAGGCTAGAAAACTGAGGGCCTTCCATGACGAGGTAAGTGCCGCCATCGACGATGCTGATGCCTGCGTCTTTACCAGCTTGCAAAAGATGTTTGCCGAGTCTTCCGCAAACAGGGTGTGCCATCGAAACATGCGCAACCAACCCGGTTCCAAAAAAGCTTTTCTCTCTGGCGAAGGTGCGGTCAATAAATTGGTCGACTACGACAAATGTCCCAGGGGGAAGGTTTTCTTTCAAAGAGCCGACAGCGCTGACAGAAACTACATCTGTAACGCCGGAGCGCTTTAGTGCGTCGATATTGGCTTTGAAATTGATTTCGCTTGGAGGGATTTTGTGGCCACGTCCATGGCGTGGCAAAAACACCATCCGCTGACCGTTGAGTTCGCCAAATAGCAATGCATCAGACGGTTGGCCAAAAGGCGACTCCACTTTTCGCCATTCTTTGTTGGTCAGGCCTTCGATGTCGTAGACACCGCTGCCGCCGATGATGCCGAATACTTGCGATGTTTTTGTTTCGGCCATGACGGGCTCCTTATTGGCGAAAAATGTTGGCGTTTAAAAACGCAGCAACGGAAATTACTTCAACCAACCCCGTTTACGGAAGTACCACATAGGCACCACCGCGCTACCCGCCATCAGCACGATGGCAAAAGGATAGCCCCAGGTTTGGCTGTCAAAGTAGGTGGCAGCAAAGCGACGCTGGCGACCGAGAAGATCTTGATGATCTTGTTCTGGTTGATATTGATGAAACCGACCGTCGCGTCCATCAAGAAGTTAATCTTGTCGAACAAAAATGCGGTGTGGTTATCGAGCGACTCGATGTCGCGCAAGATTTGCCGCGCTTCTTCGAATTGGTCTGCATTGAGCATGCGCGATCGCATCATGAAACTGACCGCGCGACGGGTATCCATCACATTGCGGCGAATGCGTCCGTTCAAGTCCTCTTGTCGGGCGATGGCGCCCAGCACCTCGCCCGCTAATTCGTCGGTCACATCTTTGGATAGCACCAATTTGCCTGCTTTTTCGAGTTGGTCATAAATGCCTTCAAGGGTGTCGGCGGAATATTCGGCGTCGGCATCGAAGAGTTTGAGCAGCACTTCTTTGGCGTCTTCAATCAGCCCAGGGGCACGTCGCGCGCGCATGCGTAGTAGGCGAAAGACGGGCACGTCTTCGTCGTGGATTGAGAACAGCACGCCACGGCTTTTAAGGGACTCGTTGTTTTGGTTCAAGATGAACGCCACGCGGACTGTGCGGGGTTCGTCTTCATCGGCGATTAAAAAGTCGCTACGGATATGCAATTCGCCATTGTCTTCTTCGTAAAAGCGGGCCGATTCCTCGATGTCCTCGTCCATCGCGTCTTCAGGGATTTGAAGTCCGTAATACTGCTTGACCCAGCGCTTTTCTTC
>RFTR01000157.1 GCA_009923345.1 Betaproteobacteria bacterium | reverse complement strand
CTTCTTCCATGATGCGAATCGTCTCAACGCCAGCACGCATCGCAAGAGGATTGCCACCAAAGGTAGTGCCATGGTTACCAGGTTGAAAAATGTGCGCGGCTTTGGGTCCAGCTACCACTGCACCCACAGGCACGCCAGACCCCAAGCCCTTGGCCAAAGGCATCACGTCAGGCAAGATGCCCGCCCACTGGTGGGCAAACCACTTGCCGGTGCGTCCCATACCGCATTGCACTTCGTCGATCATCATCAACCAGTCTTGTTCGTCACAAAGCTGGCGTACAGCTTTTAAATACTCAATGCGCATAGGTTGGATGCCGCCTTCGCCTTGAATGGTTTCCATAAATACGGCGGCCACATTGGGATTGCCTGCTGTGGCTTTTTTGAGTGCCTCGATGTCGTTGACGGGAACGCGGATAAAGCCTTCCATCATGGGGCCAAAGCCTTCCTTGATCTTGTCGTTGCCCGTGGCTGCCAAGGTGGCGAGAGAGCGGCCGTGGAATGACTTTTCGTAGACCACGATTTCAGGCTTTTCGATGCCTTTGCTATGGCCAAATTTACGGGCCAGCTTCAATGCTGCTTCGTTGGCTTCTAGGCCAGTCGAACAAAAGAACACATTGGTCAAGCCCGACAGCTCCACCAACTTGGCCGCCAAGGCTTCTTGGTTAGGTATGTGGTAGTAATTGCAACTGTGGATCAACTTGCCGATTTGGTCTTGCAAAGCGGTGGTGAGCTTGGGGTGGGCATGACCCAAGGTGTTGACGGCGATACCAGCCAAACCATCTATATAAGTCTTACCGTTGGTGTCCCAGACGCGCAAGCCTTTGGCGATGCGGGCGTGATCATGGCAACTCCAAAATAGAAACGACCCAACGAAGGTTGAGCCGTTGAGGTGCGATTTTAGGGGCATCGAGACCACAAGTTCACAATGACATTAGGGTTTGTGCTAGTCGCAAGTCTTATACAAGATAGAATGGTTTTAGATTCGCAAATCCGAGTGATCCTCCAAGCGCTACCCCTCATCCCCACCCCTATCCGATGGTTTCTGATCACACCAAAGAAGTCTTTATCTTGGGCCTCACCCACGAGGGGCGAACCTTTCGGCCAAGTGACTGGGCAGAGCGTTTGGCAGGCGTGATGAGCCAATTTCGCCCAGGTGGCGCAACGCCCGACAGTTACATTAGTTATTCGCCCTGGTGTGTTCCCAATACTGTGGACGGAAAAAAATGTGTCATCGTTCACACCGACTTGCGCGAAGAGGAGCCCATGGCGTGGGATTTCGTGATGAATTTCGCCAAAGACAATGATTTGCAGGTGTTGGAGGCGTGTTTGTTGCCGGATCCGCCTGAGAAGGCGACGACTTTATAAATTCTTTTATAGACCTCTCTAGCCCCGAGAAGTTGTAGACGCCCAACAAAAAACCCGCCGAGGCGGGTTTTTGCTTTTTTGCTTTGCTGACAGCGCACCCGTTACAAACGGCAGCCTGGTATTTCAGGCTGGGCGGGTTGCCTAGTAATTAGGCGGCGAGTGCCAAGGCCTTGACCTTGGACGCGAGACGGCTCTTGTCACGAGCCGCTTTGTTTTTGTGGAAGATGCCTTTGTCAGCGACGGTGTCGACAACGGTTTGCATCTTGCCGAACAATTCGGCAGCTTTGGTTTTGTCGCCAGCTAAAACAGCTTTTTCGACGTTCTTGACCGCAGTGCGGTACTTAGAGCGCAACGAGGTGTTGGCGGCGTTGATTTTTTCGTCCTGACGGACGCGTTTACGGCCCGACGCAAGACGCGGGTTCTTTTTCTTTGGCTTAGCAGATGCCATGTTTTGGGTTCCTTAAGTGTCTGAGGATGTTGTTAGCAAAGCCAACGATTGTAGCGGGAAACGCCGTCTGGCTACACTTATGGCCGTGTCCTTGTTCAAATCCGCCTCTATCGTCTCGAGCCTGACCTTGGTGTCACGCATCACCGGTTTGGTGCGGGAACTCTTGATTGCCTCGACTTTTGGCGCGAGTGCCTTAACTGACGCTTTCAATGTGGCATTTCGTATCCCTAATTTGTTTAGGCGCCTCTTTGCAGAAGGCGCATTCAGCCAAGCCTTTGTCCCAGTTCTAGCCGCGAGTCGCCAGCAAGCGGGGGACGAAGACACGCATGTCTTGATTCATCACGTCACCACCGTGTTGGCTTGGGTCTTGTTTGTGGCCAGCGTCGCTGGCGTTTTGGGCGCTCCTTGGTTGGTCTGGGCGATGGCAAGCGGTCTGCAGCAATCGCCGCAAGGGTTTGAAGCAGCCGTCGTGATGACGCGTTGGATGTTCCCCTATATCGCCTTGATGTCTTTGGTCGCCTTGGGCGCAGGTGTATTGAACACATGGAAACGCTTTGCGGTGCCAGCGGCTACGCCTGTGTTGCTGAACGTTTGCATGATAGGCGCAGCGCTATGGGGCGCCCCGCTGTTAGGGCGTTGGGGCATAGAACCCATTTACGCCATGGCTGGTGGCGTGATGCTTGGTGGCGTAGCGCAATTGACCGCCCAGTGCTGGGCTTTGCGCAAATTAAACCTATTACCGCGAGTAGGTCTCTCGTGGTCTTCACTGCGCCAAGCTTGGAAGAGTGAAGGGCCACAACGCATATTGCATCTGATGGCGCCTGCTTTGCTCGGCGTGAGCGTGGCGCAAATCTCATTACTCATCAACACCCAAATCGCCTCGCACTTGACGCCTGGCAGCGTGAGTTGGTTGAGCTATGCCGATCGCTTGATGGAATTTCCTACCGCCATGTTGGGCGTCGCTTTGGGTGTGGTGCTGATGCCACAGCTCTCTGCTGCCAAGGCGGCCAATGATGCCCAAGCGTTTTCGAATATGCTCGACTGGGGTTTACGTTTGGTGCTGGTGCTGGCTTTGCCGTGTGCCTTGGCATTGCTGGTGTTTTCTCCCGCCTTGGTGGCGGTGCTCTACCACTATGGCGCGTTCAATGCACATGATGTACAACAGACCACCGTCGCCTTGATGGGCTATGGCGTAGGTCTTCTCGGTTTGGTGGCGATCAAAGTGTTGGCGCCTGGTTTCTATGCAAGCCAAGACACACGCACGCCGGTGATCATTGCAGTCTCGGTGCTGGTCATCACCCAGTTGCTCAATGTGGTTCTGGTCCCCGTCTTTGCCCATGCTGGTTTGGCTTTGTCAATTGGACTGGGCGCTTTGATCAATGCGGGTTGGTTGCTTATCGGTTTGCGTAGGCGTGGTTCCTATGTCCCTAACAAAGGTTGGTGGCGCTTGGTAGCGCAGGTGTTGCTAGCTTGCGTGCTTTTGGGCGCCTGGCTGGCGAGCATGACTTACGCGCTAGATTGGACCGAGATGCAGGTGACACCGTTTTTACGCATTGGCTCCATGGCTGGCGTTCTGTCCGTCAGCGCGCTAATTTATTTTGTTACCCTTCGCTTGAGCGGATTGAATGTCATCAACTTGTTGCGGCGATAAAAGGCGTTGAACCATGGATTTCAAGTTAGAAGTGCCCACCTCCCTGGAATACTTTGCCTCACTGGTGCAAAGCGACACCGAGTTCCCCCTGCTCGAATCGGCCATCTGCTTGGCCCAAGACGAATACCCTGAACTCGACATCCAAGAAGTCTTGGGGCAGGTCGACCAGCTTGTTAGCCGACTCAAAAAACGTTTGCCCGCAGATGCCGGATCCATCCATAAATTGCGCGTGCTCAACAAATTCTTTTTTGAAGAAATGGGTTTTGCAGGCAACGCCAACAATTACTACGACCCTGACAACAGCTATTTGCACGTCATGTTGCGCACCCGCCGTGGCATACCGATTAGCCTAGCGCTCTTGTGGCTAGAACTGGCTGGCCAAATAGGACTTGAGGCTTATGGCGTCGGCTTTCCCGGGCATTTCTTGGTCAAAGTGCATCTGCCATACCCGCACGAGGGCAAGGTGGTCATTGACCCCTTCAACGGCCACTCGTTGACCAAAGAAGATTTGATGGAACGCCTCTCACCCCTCTATGCCGAATCAGGCTTGGCGCGAGAAGGTGAGATCTCTGACGAATTACTCAAACACTATTTGCGCAGCGCCTCGCCAAGAGAAATCATGACGCGTATGTTGCGTAATTTGGAAGAGGTCTACGGCTCACAGTCCGATATGGAGCGCTTGGACGCCGTCAAGAAACGTTTGAAAGTTTTGTTGCCAAGTTTGGATGAGGCTGACTAAGCTATCACCACCGAAGCGCCATCACCCTTAGGCGCAATCACCCCAATCATATGAACCGACTCGCCCAAATCTTGTAGGGTTTGCGCGCAGGCTTTGGCGTGTGCTGCGTCTATCACCACCACCATGCCGATGCCGTTGTTAAAGGTGCGGTTCATCTCGATATCGTCAATCCCTGC
>RFTR01000156.1 GCA_009923345.1 Betaproteobacteria bacterium | reverse complement strand
AAGAGAAAAATTCCTTCACCACCAAGCAATCAGGAGATGCAGCCGAAGACCGCGCTTTGCACTATTTGCTAGCCCATGGCTTACAACTGGTACAGCGCAATTATCGAACGCCAGGACGCGGCGGGGGTGAAATTGATTTAATCATGCAAGACAGGCATGGAACTATGGTGTTTGTGGAGGTGCGCAAACGCTTGCATCCCTCTTATGGAGGCCCTTTGGGCAGTGTTTCGGCATCTAAGCGCAAGCGCATTGCATTTGCCGCTAAATTTTTCTTGATGCGCCTGAAATATGAACCCACGTGTCGCTTTGACGTGGTGGCGATAGATGCAGGCGGACTCCATTGGCTACAAGGGGCTTTTGCAGTGGACTGAGTAGCGCAAAAGGTATCATTGCAGGATGCTTGAACAACGAATTGAACAACATTTCATCGACAGTGCGGATCTGAAATACCAGTCAGCGCAAGCGCTATCCAAGCCCATCGCGGCTGCTGTTTCAGCCATCTTGGCCAGTGTGACCAGTGGCGGCAAAGTGTTGGCATGCGGCAATGGTGGATCTGCAGCAGACGCACAACATTTCGCCGCTGAGTTTGTGGGGCGGTTTGAACGCGAGCGGCCTGAGTTAGGCGCAATTGCTTTAAGCACAGACAGCTCGATATTGACAGCCATTGCCAACGACTACCACTACGACCAAATTTTCTCAAAACAAGTTCGCGCGCTTGGGCAGTCGGGTGACGTGTTGTTGGCCATCACGACCAGTGGTAACTCTGCCAATGTTTTAGCGGCCATCGAGGCCGCCCATGAGCGCGACATGACGGTCGTCGCACTCACTGGCAAAGGCGGTGGCAAGATGGTTCAAGCTTTGCGTGAAACCGACGTACACATTTGCGTGCCGCATGAGCGTACCGCCCGAATTCAAGAAGTGCATTTACTCACCATCCATTGCATTTGCGATGGCGTGGATACGCAACTATTGGGTGATCAAGAAGGAAACTAGGACTATGAACAATTCAACTGCTAAATATCTCGCGGCTATATCTATCGCGCTTGCGCTCAATGCATGTGCGCCCGTCATGATGGGTGGCGTATTTGGAACGGCCATGATTGCCAGCGACCGCCGCACTACAGGCATTCAAGTGGAAGACGAGGGCATTTCTCAACGCAGTGCCAGTGCCATCAAGCAGAATTTTGGTGAAAAAGAGCATGTGAATGTGACGAGTTACAACCGCCAAGTACTCATCACCGGCGAGGTCTCCAGCGACCGCGTGCGCGCCCAAGTTGAACAACTGATTGGAAAAATCGAGAACGTGCGTTTGGTCGTGAACGAACTGGGAATCGGCCCTGCCACCACATTGGGTGAGCGCTCGGCTGACGTAGTACTTGCTGCCAAAGTAAAGGCCGCCATGATCGACACAGATGACGTCTTTGCTAGCGTCCACAAAGTCGTGGTGGAGCGTGGCACCGTATATCTAATGGGACGCGTAACCCAGCGCGAAGGCAACCGCGCCACTGAAGTCGCGCGTGGGGTCAACGGTGTCAAGCGTGTCGTGCGTGTCTACGAGTACATGAGCGAAGAGGAACTCAACGCCATGCAGCCTAAGAAAATGCCGGTGGATGAGTCCAAGCCAACGCCCGTTACAACTGGCTCTGGCGCGCCCTTGAACAACACCGCACCAGCGCCTGCAAGTGGTGCGGTGGTCACACCTGTCAAATAATTAGCGCAGACGCTTTATCAAGCTCGAGGTATCCCAGCGTTTGCCACCGAGTTTTTGCACATCGCCGTAGAACTGATCAACCAGCATGGTGACGGGCAACACGGCACCGTTGCGTTTGGCTTCGTCAAATACCAAGCCTAGATCTTTGCGCATCCAGTCCACCGCAAAGCCAAAATCAAATTTGTCCGCCACCATGGTTTTGCCTCGGTTATCCATCTGCCAGCTTTGTGCAGCGCCTTTGCCGATCACGTCGAGTACCAGATTCATATCCAAACCGGCTTTTTGACCAAAGGCGATCGCTTCACTCAGGCCTTGTACCAAGCCTGCGATGCAGATTTGATTGACCATTTTGGTGAGTTGACCGGAACCGGATGTGCCCATCAATGTGAAAGCGCGAGAGAAAGCCATCGCGACAGGCTTGACGCAATCAAAAACAGATTCATCCCCCCCACACATCACGGTTAACAAACCGTTTTGTGCGCCGCCTTGACCACCAGACACTGGTGCGTCAATAAAAGGAATGCCTAAGTTTTTAGCAGCCGCATAAATTTCGCGCGCAACATCGGCTGATGCGGTGGTGTGATCTACAAGAATGGCGCCGGCCTTCATGCCAGCCAAGGCGCCATCTGCGCCAAAAATAACCGAGCGCAAATCGTCGTCATTACCGACGCAACAAAACACGATGTCAGCACCAGCAGCAGCTTCGCGCGGTGTGGGCGCACTTTTAGGCGCTTTGCTTTTAGCAAATTCGGCGACCCAAGCTTGCGCCTTGGCGGGTGAGCGGTTGTAAACCGTGACAGCGTGTCCGGCAGATGCCAAATGGCCAGCCATCGGGTAGCCCATCACGCCCATGCCGATGAAAGCGACATGGGTGGAAGGTGCGGATTCATAGGTTTTTGGATTGATGCTCGACATGATGAACTCTTTGGGGTTGGGTTAAACAGCCGTGCATCATAGTGCGATTGAACCGTTCTAAGCTTGCGCCGCCTGCATGGCCTGCGCCATGGTCTGCATCCCATAAGTCGACCCTGTTTGGATCGCATTGTGAATTTGAGAGGTTTTGCCTTCTCGAATCAAATGGCGGATGGCAGGTGTCGCGACCATGACTTCGAATGCGGCGCATTGCTTTTGGCCTTGTATTGGACAGTACAGCATTTGAGACGCCACGCCGATCAAAGACTCGCTTAGTTGCGTGCGAACCATGGACTTTTCTGAGCCCTCAAATACATCGACGATGCGATCGATGCTAGCTGCCGCGCTTCGGGTGTGCAGGCTCGCTAGCACCAGATGCCCCGTCTCTGCCGCTGTCAAGGCGAGACGAATAGTTTCAGAGTCGCGTAACTCGCCAACCAAAATGACATCGGGGTCTTCACGTAATGCGGCACGCAATGCATTTGAGAAGCTTTTGCTGTGCTGCCCCACTTCTCTTTGCGTTACCAAACATTGTTGGCTGGTGTGGATGATTTCAATCGGATCTTCGAGGGTGATGATGTGTTGCCTTGTAGTTTGATTGAGGTGATGTAGGGCTGCTGCCAAAGTCGTGGATTTTCCTGAGCCTGTAGGCCCAGTGACCAAGAAAAGCCCTGCGCTTTTGAGTAAATCAGGTAATACCTTTGGTGCATTTATTTCTGCCAAATTAGGAATGTCTTCTCGAATATGTCGAAATACTGCGCCAGTGCCTTTCAGGCTTTTGAAAACATTTGCTCGAAATCGTCCCACGCTTGTTAAGGAGAACGAAAAATCAACTTCTTGGCCTTTTAAGAAGTGCACATACACATTGCTTTCCATAAGAGGAGCCAAAGCTTGCATGAGCCAGCACGAACTATCTGTGTCATGAGGGCGATCTGAGGTTTCGTGTTGTTTTTCCAAGCCGCTTGAATACTGACGATCTTTTGTCAAACCTTGAAATGCGTCATTTCTGAATGCAAATAAATCGCCCTGTACTCTGAACCAAGGGGTCTGCCCAGAACATAAATGGATGTCAGATGCGCCTCGCGCAACGGCATCTTGAAGCACATTCTCTAGATCCATTAGGGCTCCTTGTTAAAGTCACGCCTGTTATGACTACATTGCAAGACAACCTTCAAGCCGTGCAATCGCGCATTGCTGCTGCATGTGCAGCATGCGGACGCAACCCTGCTGAAGTCAACTTACTCGCCGTATCCAAAACATTTGGCGCAGACGCTGTGCAGGAGGTTGCAGCATGCGGGCAACAAGATTTTGGCGAAAACTACATCCACGAAGGTGTAGACAAAATCACTTTTCTGCAAAGTGCCGCCAATGCAAATAAACCATTGATTTGGCATTGCATAGGCCCTATTCAAAGTAACAAAACCAAATACGTTGCTGAGTTCTTTAGTTGGGCGCATACAGTCGATCGCCTCAAAATTGCGCAACGTTTAAATGACCAACGTCCAGAGCACTTGCCGCCTTTGAATGTCTGCCTACAAGTCAATATCGATGGTGGCGCGACCAAGTCGGGTGTTGCGCCGCAAGATGTTTTGGAGTTGGCGAAGCAAGTAACGCAATTGCCAAGACTCGTATTGCGCGGCTTAATGACTATCCCAGACTCGGTAGAAGGCTTTGAAGCGCAAATCGCAGTCCATGCAAAAGCACGTGCGTTATTTGACCAAGTGCGTGACGAGGTAAACCTACCTCACTTCGACACACTGTCCATGGGCATGACTTCTGATTTGGAAGCCGCGATCCATGCAGGCATCGCGGCTTC
>RFTR01000155.1 GCA_009923345.1 Betaproteobacteria bacterium | reverse complement strand
AGGCATGAGCACCAAAGCGTCGCCCCCTGCGCAGACATGGTTGACGATAGCTTCTTGCGGACCACGAAAAGCATCGTAGCCAAACACTTCACGCAATATGGGGAGATAAGACAAACAAAAATCCGAGAACTGCCTACAAACAGCAAAGGCGAAACTATGCCACGGCAAAAGCCTTATTTCGGTAAGTTGCGGAAGTGTTTTTACAATGCAAGGCTTATGCAATCACACACTTACACGCGCGCGCAACAATTGCCCGCCATTTTGGCCAAGCGCATTGCCGTGCTCGATGGCGCCATGGGCACCATGATCCAGCGCTATAAATTGAGCGAAGCCCAATACCGCGGCGGGCGGTTTAAAGATTTCCACAAAGACGTCAAAGGCAACAACGAGTTATTGAGTCTGACCCGGTCGGACGTGATTCGCGATATCCACGAAGGCTATTTGGCCGCTGGTGCGGACTTGATCGAAACCAATACCTTTGGCGCGACCACCATTGCGCAAGCGGATTACGACATGGCCGATCTGGCGATCGACATGAACCGCGCTTCTGCGCAAATTGCCCGCGCGGCCTGCGACAAATACAGCACACCCGATAAACCCCGTTTTGTAGCGGGCGCCTTAGGCCCTACACCCAAAACTGCGAGCATCAGCCCCGATGTGAACGATGCGGGTGCACGCAACGTCACATTTGAAGAATTGCGACTCGCTTACTATGCGCAAACACAAGCGCTGGTCGAAGGTGGTTGCGATGTGCTGTTGGTCGAAACAATTTTCGACACACTCAACGCCAAAGCCGCCTTGTTTGCTATTGAAGAATATTTCGAAGCCAGTGGCGAGCGCTTGCCTTTGATCATCAGCGGCACCGTGACCGATGCATCGGGTCGCATTTTGAGTGGACAAACCGTGACCGCGTTTTGGCACAGCGTTCGCCATGCCAAGCCGTTGGCGATTGGTTTGAATTGCGCATTGGGCGCCGCGTTGATGCGCCCCTATTTGCAAGAACTCGCGCGCGTTGCTGGTGACACGTTTATCAGCTGCTATCCCAACGCAGGCTTGCCCAACCCGATGAGCGACACCGGCTTTGATGAAACACCAGCAGACACATCTCGCCTGTTGCACGAATTTGCGGCGGATGGCCTGGTGAATATTGTCGGAGGCTGTTGCGGAACGACGCCAGAACATATCGCCGCCATTGCCAATGCCGTAATGGACCAAAAAGCACGCGACATCAGTGCGGGGCCTTTCTACCGCGAAGCTGCCTAATTAATTGGTTGATATTGCTGTAACAACTTAACTTTTAAAAGACGGGTATCCATATGACTGCGCTCCACCAACTCAGCGCGTGTGACGCTGTTACCCAACTCGCACAACGCACTTTGCGTTCTGAAGACTTGGTGCGTGCATGTATCGAACACATCGATGCACGAGAACCCGAGGTGCAAGCTTGGGCCCATTTACAGCGCGATGTGGCTATTGCGCATGCCAAGCAGTTAGATGCTGGCGCACATCGTGGCTTGCTGCATGGGTTACCGATTGGCGTCAAAGATTTGTTGGCCACGTCCGATATGCCCGCGACCTATGGTTCGCCCATCTATGCCAATTACCAACCTGGATTTGACGCGGCATGCGTCGCAGTTGCTCGCCAACAAGGCGCAGTGGTGTTAGGTAAAACCGTGAGCACCGAGTTCGCTACGTTTCATCCCAATCAAACGCGCAACCCACTGCGCCTCACGCACACACCTGGCGGTTCATCGTCTGGTTCGGCTGCTGCTGTGGCTGACAGCATGGTGCCTTTGGCGATTGGTACGCAAACAGCAGGATCGTTGATTCGGCCAGCTTCTTATTGCGGCATTGTTGCGTTTAAACCGAGCTTTGGATGCGTTGCACGCGCAGGCGCAAAGCCTCTTTCAGACACCCTAGACACGGTAGGCGCCATGGCACGTACGGTGCCCGATGCGGCTTTGTTTGCTGCCGCCATGAGCGGTCGCCACACATGGTTGGTCAAGTCTTTGGGCGATGTGCTGTCACGGCCATTGCGCGTGGGTATTTGCAGAACCTATGAGTGGAATCAAGCCGGTGCAGATACGCAGAATGTATTTGCAAACGCAGAACACGCCCTTAAAAATGCACCAGCCTTTGAAGTGAAAGACCTCCAGCTACCCGCAGACTTTCAAACATTGGCACACGCACAAACGCAAGTGCAATTGTTTGAGCAAGCGCATAACTTGGCGCATGAACATATTGCGCATTTTGCAGAGTTAAGTCCTCGCCTACAAGGGATTTTGAAAAGCGGCAAAGACATCACGCATGCGCAATACGATGCTGCGCAACTGCACATTGCCAAATGTCGCTTGCAACTGCAGGCCGTATTTCAAGACGTGGATGTGTTGCTAGCACCTAGTGCACAGGGCGAGGCGCCAGACAATTTAGTCGACACAGGAGACCCTGTGTTTTGTCGTATTTGGACAGTGCTGCATACGCCTGCCATCAATGTGCCTGCAGGTCTGGGGGCTCACGGCATGCCCGTGGGTTTGCAAGTCGTTGGTCCAGTTGGCAGTGATGAATTGACTCTATCGGCAGCACATGCCGTGCACCAGCACATTGCATAAGCATTTCGCAAGCTATTGAGGGCAAAGCCCGCGTAGCGCGACCTCAAGTCACGACGCAGGTGGTCTAAAATACTTATCTTCTCAAGGAGCGTTGCAGCTTTGCCTTCGTGCGCAAAGTCAGGCTTGGGAAGTTTTTTTGCAACGACGCTCACCTGATTGATCTGCCCAGGTGAGAGAACCCCCATGTATCCAACGTCCGTGCCGCCCATGAAACTCTCAGGCCTAGAGCCTGTTTTGATTGGCGCAACCCAACCTGATGCCGAAGGCAATATTCCTCGCGCGTCATTTGTTAACGTGGGTGAACGCACCAATGTGACCGGCTCCAAAGCCTTTGCCCGCATGATTTTGAATGGCGACTACGAGCAAGCGCTTGCAGTGGCACGACAACAAGTTGAAAACGGCGCACAGATCATCGACGTCAATATGGATGAGGCCATGCTCGATAGCGAGGCGGCCATGGTGCGGTTTTTAAACCTGATGGCGGGTGAGCCAGACATTGCGCGTGTTCCGGTGATGGTGGACTCGAGCAAATGGTCTGTGATCGAAGCAGGCTTGCGTTGCATACAAGGCAAAGGCATTGTCAATTCGATCAGCATGAAAGAAGGCGTGGAAGAGTTCAAACGACAAGCTACTTTGGTCAAGCGCTATGGCGCGGCCGCGGTAGTGATGGCGTTTGATGAAAAAGGGCAGGCCGATACTTTTGCGCGCAAGAAAGAAATTTGTGAACGCGCCTACCGCATCTTGGTAGATGAGGTGGACTTTCCACCAGAAGACATCGTCTTTGACCCGAATATTTTTGCGATTGCCACAGGTATAGAAGAACACAACAACTACGCGGTGGACTTTATTGAAGCTACGCGCTGGATCAAACAAAACTTGCCAGGTGCAAAAGTCAGTGGTGGCGTGTCGAATGTGAGCTTTTCATTTCGCGGTAACGACCCAGTGCGCGAGGCGATACACACGGTATTTTTGTACCACGCAATTGCGGCGGGCATGGACATGGGTATCGTCAATGCAGGCATGGTCGGTGTATATGACGATTTAGAGCCCGTATTGCGTGAGCGCGTGGAAGATGTGGTGCTCAATAGAACACCGAAATACAAAGAAGGCGAAGAGCACCTCACCCCTGGTGAGCGATTGATTGAAGTGGCCGAGAGCGCCAAGGGTGCCGCCAAAGACGATAGCCAAAAGCTGGCTTGGCGTGGTTCACCTGAGGTGCCTGTTACTGTTGCGCAACGCTTAAGCCACGCATTGGTTCACGGCATTACCGAATTCATTACCGACGACACCGAAGAGGCCTACCAAGAGATTTTGAAAAAAGGCGGACGCCCTTTGCATGTAATCGAAGGCCCCTTGATGGATGGTATGAATGTGGTGGGCGATTTGTTTGGCCAAGGCAAGATGTTTTTGCCGCAAGTGGTGAAGTCTGCGCGCGTGATGAAGCAAGCTGTTGCGCACCTCGTGCCGTACATCGAAGAAGAAAAACGCTTGCAAGCGCAAGCGGGTGAAGATGTGAAAGCCAAAGGCAAGATCGTGATCGCTACAGTGAAAGGCGATGTCCACGACATTGGCAAAAACATCGTCACCGTCGTTTTGCAGTGCAACAACTTTGATGTGGTCAACATGGGCGTGATGGTGCCTTGCCACGAAATCTTGGCCAAAGCCAAAGAAGAAGGCGCAGACATGATTGGCCTCTCTGGTCTCATCACCCCCTCGTTAGAAGAAATGCAATACGTCGCGGGCGAAATGCAAAAAGACGAATTTTTCCGCAGCAAAAAAATGCCGCTGATGATTGGTGGCGCGACTACGAGCCGTGTGCATACTGCTGTCAAAATTGCGCCACATTACGAGGGCCCGGTTGTCTACGTGCCAGATGCATCTCGCAGTGTGAGCGTGGCGCA
>RFTR01000154.1 GCA_009923345.1 Betaproteobacteria bacterium | reverse complement strand
TCAAACGTGCAGTCAAACACTAAGTAATCGGTACTGCTGGCAGTTAAGTTTTGTAAGTCTTTTACCGAAATTAATGTGGTGTACATAAAGTATTTGTTAGGTTGGTTTTATTCTGAAAAAAAGCCCATTTTGCGGCGGTACCACTCGTGGAAATGCTGCATCCCGTCTTCCATCGGGCTTTGGTAGGGGCCCACTTCGTTGTCGCCACGTTGCATCAATGCTTTGCGACCAGCGTCCATGCGTTCGGCAATCTCGTCGTCTTCGATACAGGTCTCCATGTAAGCGGCTTGTTGCGCTTCAACAAACTCACGCTCGAATGCAACGATTTCCTCTGGGTAGTAAAACTCCACCATGTTGAGGGTTTTGTGAGGACTGATGGGATGCAAGGTAGAAACCGTCAACACATGCGGATACCACTCGACCATGATGTGCGGGTAATAAGTCAACCAAATCGCGCCACGGTCAGGTAACTCACCATTGCGGTATTTGAGCAATACCTCGTGCCACTTTTGGTAAGTGGTCGAGCCTGGTTTGCCAAAACTCGACGAGACACCGACGGATTGCACGGAGTAGTTTTCTTTAAATTCCCAGTTCAGGTCTTCACAGGTGACAAAGTGTCCAAGACCGGGATGGAAGGGACCCACGTGGTAATCCTCTAAATAGACCTCGATAAACGTTTTCCAGTTGTAGTTGCACTCATGCAGTTCTACGCGATCTAGTGCAAAGCCTTTGAAATCAAGCGCACTGCGCAGACCCATGTTGGCCAGGTCAGCTTGTACATCTAGGCCGTTGTCCTCAAATAACAACCCATTCCATTCGCGCAGTGGGTAATTCTTTAGATTTAAACAAGGGTCTTGCGCAAAGTGGGGCGCTCCCAAGAGTTCGCCAGTCGGCGAATAAGTCCAGCGGTGCAAGGGACACACAATATTGCCACCGCCCGAACTTTGCGCCTGTGTTTGGAGCGAACCCCTATTTTTCAAAATAATCGCTTGGCGATGGCGACAAACATTGGACAACAGCTCTACACCACGGTGGGTGCGGACGAGAACACGCCCTTCGTTCTCTTGTGGAAGCGCAAAGTAATCACCCAATTCGGGAACAGCGAGTTGGTGGCCCACATAACGTGGGCCAGACTGAAAGATGGTCTCCAGTTCGCGCTGGAATAGCGCCTCGTCAAAGTAACTGGTAACTGGTAGTTGGGCTTGCGCCTGCTGCAGTTGAAGACTTAAATCAGACATGGGGGACCTGACCTAAAGACTCCCCACAGGGAGGTGGATGAAAAATAAATCAGCCTAAAAGCTGACAGGGGAGTGGGATTGTAACCATCTCAAGAGCGAACTTAGACACTCTAAAATGTACACACAACATACTAAAAATAGATTTCAAACTTATGCCTAAGGCTAGCCCAACCCCACCTACGGAAAAATCTCCTCCTGCAAGTTACGAGGATGCCCTCAAAGAACTCGAAAACTTGGTTGCGGATATGGAGGCAGGCCAATTACCCCTGGCCCAGTTACTAACAGGTTACGAACGTGGCGCTGAACTATTGGCTTACTGCCGTGCGCAGCTTGATGCTGTGGAGCAACAAATCAAAGTGCTTGATAACGGGACCCTTAAACCTTGGACGCCCACGTGATTCAGAGCTCCCATACTTTGACAGCTTCCGAACTGGATCAATGGTTTAACCAACGCCTGTCGGCGGTTGAAGAGGCACTTTCATTGTGGATCAGTCCAGATGCGCCTGCAGGTTTGGGTCAAGCTATGCGCTATGCCGTACTGGATGGCGGTAAAAGATTACGTCCCATGTTGGTGCTCGCTGCACGTGAGGCAGTAGGAAACGGCGTGAAAGACGAGACCTTTGATGCAGCAGCCATGCGGGCTGCATGCGCCGTTGAATTGATTCACGCCTATTCATTGGTGCATGACGATATGCCTTGCATGGATAACGATGTGTTGCGTCGAGGTAAACCCACGGTGCATGTGCAGTTTGGCGAAGCGCAGGCGTTGTTAGCAGGCGATGCCTTACAAGCTTTGGCGTTTGAATTGCTTACGCCTGACAGTAAATCAACTGCAATGACTTACGCCCAAAAGAGTATTCCCGATGATGTGCAAGCACGTTTATGTCGGTTATTGGCAAAAGCGGCGGGCTTTAACGGCATGGCGGGTGGTCAAGCCATTGATTTAGCAAGTGTGGGGCTAGCCTTAAATGAGCACCAACTGCATGAGATGCATCTCCTGAAAACCGGTGCATTGTTAGAAGCCAGTGTCATGATGGGCGCTGCCTGTGGACACACTAACGCGCAAGTTTGGAACTGTTTGCAGCGCTATGGTCGCGCAGTTGGCTTGGCGTTTCAGGTGGTAGACGACATATTGGATGTGACCTCAGACTCTGTCACACTGGGGAAAACAGCAGGCAAAGATGCTGCGAATGACAAACCTACTTATGTATCCTTGTTGGGATTGAACCGTGCCCAAGAATACGCCGAACAATTGCTCCATGAGGCCCTAAAAGCCCTCCAAGACAGCGGTTTAGCGTCTGCACATACCCTTGTTGCTTTGGCGCAACGTGTGGTGAATCGGAAAACTTGAATATGTCAAACATACTAAACACGATTAACTCGCCCGCAGATTTGCGTGCATTACCCAGACAAAAACTCGGGCCTTTAGCCGATGAGCTGCGTGCTTATTTATTAAATAGCGTTGCCAAAACGGGTGGTCATTTGAGTTCCAACTTGGGCACGGTGGAGTTGACTGTTGCTTTGCACTATGTGTTCAACACGCCCCAAGACCGGGTGGTGTGGGATGTTGGTCACCAAACGTATCCTCACAAAATTTTGACTGGTAGACGAGACCAGATGTCTACCTTGCGTCAGCGCCATGGTTTGAGTGGATTTCCGCGCCGCAGTGAAAGCGAGTTCGACAGTTTTGGAACTGCGCATTCTTCCACCAGTATTTCTGCCGCGCTTGGCATGGCTATGGCCGCACATCAAAAAGGCGAGTCGCGCCATGCGATTGCTGTAATAGGTGACGGTGCGATGACTGCTGGCATGGCCTTCGAAGCTTTGAACAATGCGGGTGTTACCAACGCGCGCTTGTTGGTGATCTTGAACGATAACGACATGTCGATTAGCCCGCCCGTGGGTGCATTGAATCGCTACCTAGCGCAACTGATGAGTGGCCGCTTCTACTCCGCTGCCAAAGAAGTGGGTAAGCAAGTTCTCAAAGGTGCGCCTCCTTTGTTCGAGTTGGCAAAGCGATTTGAAGAGCAGGCCAAGGGCTTTGTTGTGCCCGCCACTTTGTTCGAAAAATTTGGCTTTAATTACATCGGCCCCATCGATGGTCACGATTTAGATTCGCTGATACCCACCCTTCAAAATCTTAAAAATTTAGAGGGGCCACAGTTCCTACATGTGGTGACTAAAAAAGGCCAAGGCTATGAATTGGCTGAGGCTGATCCCGTTGCCTACCACGGCCCTGGCAAGTTTGACCCCGCTGTCGGATTGGTGCCATCGACCACGGTAGCTAAAACCACGTTCACCCAAGTCTTTGGGCAATGGCTGTGCGATATGGCCGAGCATGATCCCTTGCTAGTGGGTATTACGCCAGCTATGCGTGAAGGCTCAGGCATGGTGGCGTTTCACCAACGTTTTCCAGACCGCTATTACGACGTGGGTATTGCAGAACAACATGCTTTGACATTTGCCGCTGGACTTGCCTGCGAAGGTGTGAAGCCTGTTGTGGCGATTTACTCAACGTTTTTGCAGCGTGCCTACGACCAACTCATCCATGATGTGGCATTGCAAAAATTACCAATGGTGCTGGCGCTTGATAGAGCTGGCATTGTTGGTGCAGACGGAGCAACGCATGCGGGGGTGTTTGATATTCCTTTTCTGCGTTGTGTTCCCAACGTGAGCGTCGCATGCCCCGCAGATGAGAACGAGTGTCGTCAACTATTGACCACGGCTTACCAACAAGACCACTGCGTTGCAGTGCGTTATCCCAGGGGTGCTGGTATCGGTATGAAAGTGGACGCTGGTTTGAATGCCCTACCTTATGGCAAGGGTGAAACACGCAGACAAGGTCAACGCATTGCTTTGCTTGCATTTGGAACTTTGTTGTATCCCGCGTTAGAGGTTGGCGAGTCCCTAAACTTGACAGTAGTGAATATGCGCTGGGCCAAACCGCTTGACACTGAATTGCTCGCGCAAATTGCAAATAGCCATGATGCATTGGTCACATTAGAAGAAGGTACTGTGATGGGGGGCGCTGGCTCGGCGGTGTTAGAGGCCTTGCAAGTGTTGGGCATCCAAAAACCCCTATTAACCTTAGGAGTTGCAGATGTATTCACCGAACATGGTGATCCAGCGAAACTTTTGGCTGAACTTGGACTAGATGCTTTAGGAATAAGTGCATCGGTCAAACTTAAATTTTCACATTTACTCTCCTAATACAGGGGAAAACCCGTGCAAACCCTAGTGATGGGATGCATACAATCTCGCCATATTTTGACTTTCACTTAAACAGGAGTTCATATGGATCGTCGTTCCATTATTAAAAATGCTGGTATCGCTGGCATATTGGCTGCAGGTGCGGCACCTGCTGTCCATGCGCAAGCTGCAATCCGCTGGCGCTTGGCTTCTAGCTTTCCTAAATCGTTAGACACGATCCACGGAGCGGCTG
>RFTR01000153.1 GCA_009923345.1 Betaproteobacteria bacterium | reverse complement strand
GAACTCGCCGAGCGCTTGAAAGAACTAGTGGGCATGAACAAGCTGGTCGAGGCCCAGCGCCTAGAACAACGCACCCGCTTTGATCTTGAAATGTTGTCTGAAGTCGGCCACTGCAAAGGCATTGAAAACTACACCCGCCATCTGTCAGGCGCCAAACCCGGTGACCCACCCAGCACCTTGACCGACTACATGCCCAAAGACGCGCTGATGTTCTTAGACGAGAGCCACGTCATGATCGGCCAACTTGGCGGCATGTACAACGGCGACCGTTCGCGCAAAACCACCTTGGTCGAATACGGTTTTCGCTTGCCCAGTGCCCTCGATAACCGCCCCCTCAAGTTAGAAGAGTTTGAAAAGCGGATGCGTCAAGTCGTCTTTGTATCGGCCACGCCTGCCGACTACGAGAAAACGCATGCGGGCAGGGTGGTGGAGCAACTGGTGCGGCCCACAGGATTGGTTGACCCTGAAGTAGAAGTGCGTCCCGCCACCCACCAAGTCGACGACGTGTTGCAAGAAATTCGGATTCGGGTGGACTTGAAAGAACGTGTTCTTATCACCACGCTGACCAAGCGAATGGCCGAGCAGCTGACGGATTACCTAAGCGACAACGGCGTCAAAGTGCGTTACCTACACAGCGATATCGACACCGTAGAGCGCGTCGAAATCTTGCGAGATTTGCGTTTAGGCACTTTTGATGTGCTAGTCGGCATCAACTTGCTGCGCGAAGGTATTGATTTGCCCGAAGTCTCGCTGGTCGCTATCTTGGACGCCGACAAAGAAGGCTTTTTGCGGTCCGAGCGCAGCTTGATCCAAACCATTGGCCGCGCAGCCCGCAATATCAGCGGCAAAGCCATCCTCTATGCCGACCGCATGACCGATTCGATGAAAAAGGCGATTGGCGAGACCGAGCGTCGTCGCGCCAAGCAGGTCGAGCACAACACCTTGCACGGCATCACACCCAAAGGCGTGTTCAAGCAAGTGCGCGATTTGATTGACGGCGTCTACAGTGAGAAGGCGGGCAAAGAGGCGCAAGAGCGCGAAATAGAGAAAGCCCGCATCGAAGACATGAGCGAGCGCGACATCGCCAAAGAGATCAAACGCCTAGAAAAGCTGATGATGGAACACGCCCGCAACCTCGAGTTCGAGAATGCCGCCCGTGTCCGAGACCAGTTGGCCAACCTTCGCGCGCAGGCCTTTGGCGGGGCTGGCCACGACAACGTTGTCGTTTGAAGGGGTATTACTTGACCAATTCCGTGGGGATTAGGTATACTTGACTCAATTAGTCGACAAAGCCCCCACTTTACTTAAAGGAGCTCCCCATGCGTCTTACTACCAAAGGTCGTTTTGCAGTCACTGCCATGATCGATTTGGCGCTCCGCCAAAGCAATGGCCCCGTGACATTGGCTGCTATCAGCCAACGTCAGCAAATTTCTCTCTCTTATCTAGAGCAGTTGTTTGGCAAGCTTCGCCGCCATGAGTTGGTTGAATCCACCCGTGGCCCCGGCGGTGGCTATTCCTTAGGTCGCAAAGCGGCCGACATCACTGTTGCCGACATCATCGTGTCAGTGGACGAACCCATCGACGCCACCCACTGTGGCGGCAAAGAGAACTGCATGGGCGAATCCGGCCGTTGCATGACCCACGAACTGTGGACTTCTTTGAACCAACGCATGGTCGAGTTTTTAGATTCCGTCAGCCTGCAAAAGTTGGTCGACGACCAACTCGCCAAAGGCATTGAGATCGAAAACAAGCCCAGCATGCGCAAAGCCATCTCTGCCATGCCTGTGTCTAAGCCCATCCACGTCAACGCACCCAACTCCGTCTTTGCCTTGGGCAACGCTTTCGCTAAAAACTAATACTGCTGGCCAACACCATGGACATGACCCCACATTTCCCGATTTACCTCGACTACGCATCGACCAATCCGGTCGACCCCCGCGTGGTCGACGCCATGATTCCCTGGTTGCGCGAGCACTTTGGCAATCCTGCCTCGCGTAGCCATGCATGGGGTTGGGAAGCAGAAGAAGCGGTTGAAAAAGCCCGTACTGACGTCGCCGCCTTGATCGGCGCGGACCCCCGCGAAATCGTTTGGACCTCCGGCGCGACCGAGTCCAACAACCTCGCCATCAAAGGCGCGGCGCATTTCTACCAAACCAGAGGCAAGCACCTCATCACCGTCAAAACCGAGCACAAAGCGGTGTTGGACACCATGCGTGAACTCGAGCGCCAAGGCTTTGAGGTGACTTACCTCGACGTGCAAGCCGACGGTTTGATCGACATGGACGTTCTCAAAGCGGCGATTCGTAAAGACACCATTCTGATCAGCGTCATGTTCGTGAATAACGAAATTGGTGTGATCCAAGACATTCCTGCCATCGGAACGCTGTGCCGTGAAAAAGGCATCATCTTTCACGTCGATGCGGCGCAAGCCACAGGCAAAGTGGAAATCGACTTGGAAACCTTGCCCGTCGACTTGATGAGCCTTGCTTCCCACAAAACTTACGGTCCCAAAGGCATAGGCGCTTTGTATGTGCGTCGTAAACCCCGTGTGCGCCTAGAAGCACAAATGCACGGCGGCGGTCATGAGCGCGGTATGCGCAGTGGTACTTTGCCAACCCACCAGTGCGTGGGCATGGGAGAAGCCTTCCGCATCGCCAAACTCGATATGGCACAAGACCTCGCTAAAGCCAAGGAGTTGAGCAAGCGCTTGCTCGACGGTCTAACAGGCATCGAACAAGTCTTTATCAACGGCCATCTAGAAAAACGTGTGCCGCACAACCTCAACATCAGTTTTAACTATGTGGAAGGTGAGTCGCTCATCATGGGTATCAAAGGTTTGGCGGTGTCTTCTGGTTCTGCGTGTACCTCTGCCAGCTTGGAGCCCAGCTATGTGTTGCGCGCCTTGGGCCGCAGCGACGAATTAGCCCACAGCAGTTTGCGCATGACAGTCGGTCGCTTTTCGACCGAAGAAGAAATCGACTATGCGATTGAGACCATCAAACTCAATGTCGCCAAACTCCGCGACTTAAGCCCGCTGTGGGATATGTACAAAGAAGGTATCGACATCTCGACCATCCAATGGGCTGCGCATTAATTAATTAGCATTTAGAAAAATTAGGACAAAAAATGGCTTATTCAGAAAAAGTAATCGACCACTACGAAAACCCCCGCAACGTGGGTTCGTTTGAAAAAGGCGATGACTCCGTAGGCACCGGCATGGTCGGTGCACCTGCTTGTGGCGACGTGATGAAGTTGCAAATCAAAGTAAACCCCACCACTGGTGTCATTGAAGACGCACGTTTCAAAACCTATGGTTGTGGTTCAGCCATTGCTTCTTCTTCATTGGTAACAGAGTGGGTCAAAGGCAAAACGCTAGACCAAGCCGCTGCTTTGAAGAACAGCGAAATCGCTGAAGAACTTGCGCTCCCACCTGTGAAAATTCACTGCTCTATCTTGGCTGAAGACGCCATCAAAGCCGCAGTCGAAGACTACAAAAAGAAACACGCGCATTAATTTCTCCTAGGTATTTCCATGGCCGTCACCCTGACCGAATCTGCTGCCAAGCACGTCAACCGCTACCTTGCAAAGCGTGGCAAAGGCTTGGGTGTGCGTTTGGGCGTCAAAACTACAGGGTGTTCTGGCTTGGCCTACAAACTCGAATATGTAGACGCTTCCGAGCCTGAAGACGTGATCTTCGAAGACCACGGCGTCAAAGTTTTGGTTGACCCCAAAAGCTTGGCCTACATCGATGGCACCCAACTTGACTTTGTGCGTGAAGGCCTGAACGAAGGCTTTAAATTCTCTAATCCGAACGAACGCGACCGCTGCGGCTGCGGCGAGTCGTTCCGCATCTAAGGTGGTGGATGCGGCTGGTCCGTTGTCGGCACAACTTGCCGTCAACGATTTCGAACTCTTTGATATTCCAAAACAGTTCGTCCAAGACCGCGATGCGCTAGATGCGCGTTGGAAAAACCTGCAACGCGAAGCCCATCCCGACAAGTTTTCTTCTCAAGGCACCGCTGCCCAGCGCGTTGCCATGCAATGGTCGGTGCGTATCAATGAGGCCTACCAACGCCTCAAAGACCCACTGCGACGTGCCGCTTATTTATGTGAACTTGCTGGTACGCCTATTAACGCAGAGAACAACACTGTCATGCCGGCAGAATTTTTGATGCAACAAATGCAATGGCGCGAAGAATTAGACGACGCCACTACTGCCGATTCGCTTGAAAACTTGCACCAAGAAGTTTTACAAACCCGCGCTGCTGCATTGGCGCATTGCGAAGCCTTGATTGATCTTGCCCAAGACTTTGCAAAAGCTGCACAGCAGGTGAGGGCGCTCATGTTTATCGAACGCTTTGTCAAAGACATTGACACACGTCTCGATCAACTTGACGCCGCCTAAATATCACCTAGACGACTCTCGACAGCCATACTTAAAGCGACAATATATTTCTATGGCTTTGTTACAAATTTCCGAACCTGGACAAGCACCTGATCCGCATCAACGGCGTATCGCTGTGGGCATTGATTTAGGTACCACCCATTCATTGGTCGCGAGCGTGCGTAACTCTGTGGCCGAGTGCTTGCCTGATGCACAAGGCCAAGTCATCTTGCCTTCTGCGGTGCGCTACTTAGAGAACGATGGTAGACAAATTGGCAGCGACGCCTTGCGCGCGCAAGCCGAAGACCCGCAAAACACTCTCGTGTCCGTCAAACGGTTTATGGGT
>RFTR01000152.1 GCA_009923345.1 Betaproteobacteria bacterium | reverse complement strand
CACCATGGAAGATGCCGGTGCATTGCCGATCGAACTCGATGTGTCGCAAATGAACATGGGCGACGTGATTGAATTGCGCCCTTACGAAGGCAAGGCCTTGAAAGACGGCAAAGAAATTGCCAGCTTCACCGTCAAGAGCGATGTA
This sequence comes from Betaproteobacteria bacterium, assembly GCA_009923345.1. GTDB lineage: Bacteria > Pseudomonadota > Gammaproteobacteria > Burkholderiales > Burkholderiaceae_C > Limnohabitans. The sequence goes on along the minus strand of RFTR01000152.1, from coordinate 4,646 downwards.
TTGTTTGACGAGGTGCGTGCCGGTGGTCGTATTCCATTGATCATCGGGCGTGGTTTGACCGCCAAAGCGCGCGAAGCTCTTGGTTTACCTGCATCGACATTGTTCCGTTTGCCCGCAGTGCCAAAAGGCCATGGCAAAGGTTTCACTTTGGCGCAAAAAATGGTGGGTCGCGCTTGCGGTTTGCCAGAAGGTCAAGGGGTTTTGCCAGGTACCTATTGCGAGCCACGCATGACTTCGGTGGGTTCGCAAGACACCACAGGCCCCATGACACGTGATGAGTTGAAAGACCTCGCTTGTTTGGGCTTCAGCGCCGACTTGGTGATGCAATCTTTCTGCCACACCGCTGCTTATCCCAAACCCGTGGACGTGAAGATGCACCACGAGTTGCCAGAGTTCATCAGCAACCGGGGTGGTATCAGTTTGAAGCCAGGCGACGGCATCATCCACTCTTGGCTCAATCGCATGTTGTTGCCTGATACCGTGGGCACCGGTGGCGACAGCCACACCCGTTTCCCAATCGGTATTTCGTTCCCTGCAGGTTCAGGCTTGGTGGCATTTGCTGCTGCTACAGGCGTGATGCCTTTGGATAGGGCGTGACTTTGCGTGATTTAGTACATGCAATTCCTTTGTACGCCATCAAAAAAGGCGTGCTGACGGTCGAGAAAAAAGGCAAGAAAAATATTTTCTCTGGCCGTATTTTGGAGATCGAAGGTTTGCCTGATTTGAAAGCCGAACAAGCGTTTGAATTGGCTGATGCATCTGCAGAACGCAGCGCTGCAGGCTGTACCGTGCACTTGCATAAAGAGCCGATCATTGAATACATCCAAAGCAATATCGTGCTGCTGAAAAACATGATCGCACAAGGCTATGCCGATGCTCGTACCATCACGCGTCGTATTCAAGCGATGGAAGCTTGGTTGGCCAATCCGCAGTTGTTGCAAGCAGATAAAGATGCGGAATACGCTGAGGTGATTGAGATCGATATGAATGAGATCAAAGAGCCCATCGTGTGTTGCCCGAACGACCCCGATGACGCCAAGACTTTGAGTGATGTGGCTGGCGCCAAGATCGACGAAGTCTTCATCGGTTCTTGTATGACCAACATCGGGCACTTCCGCGCTGCGTCTAAGTTGCTCGAAGGCAAGCGTGACATTCCCGTCAAACTCTGGATGGCGCCACCCACCAAAATGGACGCGCAGCAACTCACGGAAGAAGGCCACTACGGCGTATTCGGCAATGCTGGCGCGCGCATGGAAATGCCAGGCTGTTCTTTGTGCATGGGTAACCAAGCGCAAGTCAAAGAGGGCGCCACGGTGATGTCTACCAGCACCCGTAATTTCCCCAATCGTTTGGGCAAAAACACGAACGTGTATTTGGGCTCAGCCGAGTTGTCGGCAATTTGCTCCAAGCTCGGGCGCATTCCAACGCAAGCTGAATACTTGGCTGACATGGGCGTCATCAACGCGGATGGCAGCAAGATTTACAAGTACTTGAACTTTGACCAGATTGCGCAGTACCAAGAGGCTGCTGAGGCGGTGAAGGCTTAAAGCTATACGCCTTTGCTTTAAGTAAAAGGGCCCTTAGTGGCCCTTTTTTAATTTTTTGGCATAAGCGTTACCTGGACTCAAATTGTTTTGAATTGCCCCAAGGACATCTATTTATTAACATAAAAGTATTAGCCAAAACAACACTTGATTCAGAACTTTCTTGACAAGTGTTTCACCAGGTGCAATACTTTCATGACAACAAATCTACAAGTCTTCGCAACCAAAACCTTCGCGAGATGGATGCGAAAAAACAAGGTAACCCAAGAAGATCTTTTAGACGCGACAAAAGAAATGGTCAATGGCCTTATCGACGCTGATCTTGGTGGGTATGTTGTGAAGAAACGATTGGCGCTTCATGGTCGAGGAAAAAGTTCTGGGGCAAGAACGATTGTTGCAACCAAGTTTGGTGAACGTTGGTTCTTTCTATTCGGATTTGAGAAGAATGAAAGATCGAATATTGACAGCGATGAGCTCAAATCTTTACAGCAGTTGGCACTCACGCTGTTGAGTTTTGAGCCGAGTCAGCTAGCAAATGCAGTCATTGCTGGGGAACTCATTGAATTAAATGGAGATACGTGATGGTGGCAAAAAGTAAAAGCAGAATACTTCAAGAAGTCCATGAATCAGCCTTGGGCTTGCATAACAGTGGCCTCATTAGCAAGCGCCGCATGCTCGAGTTCGACGCGCTTTGTAATCTAGAGGTGAAGCCAATTTCGCCAATAAAAATCAAACAATTACGCGAAAAGGAGCAAGTAAGCCAAGCAGTCTTTGCGGCAATTCTCAATATCAGCGTCTCCACGATTCAAAAGTGGGAATTGGGTGACAAAAAGCCCAGTGGCCCATCGCTCAAACTACTGAATATTTTGGAGCGCAAAGGTCTGAAAGCAGTTCTTTAATACTAGTTGCCAAACAGCAGCATATGCCTAATGCTTACTCCGGCTCAATCTTCGCGTCCCGCACAACTTTGCCCCATCGTGGAGCCTCTGATTTGATGAGTGCGGCGAATTGCTCTGGTGTTCCGCCACCTAACTCATTGCCTTGGCTTAAGATTTTTTCTTTTACTTCTGCCGTTTGCAGTGCTTGATTGCAAGCGCTGTTGAGGAGCTTGATGATGTCAGCAGGTAAACCTTTGGGGCCTATAAGCCCTTGCCAGTTCAGCACCTCCACTGCAGGGTAGCCTTGCTCGCCCATAGTCGGCAAATTGGGTAACAGAGGTGACCGGGTTTTGCTGGTGATGCCCAATGCGCGCATTCGCCCGCCTTGGATGGCGGGCATCGCAACATACATTTGCTCGAACATCATATGCACCTGACCACCCATTAAGTCGGTTGCGCCAGCTGAACCACTTTTGTAAGGGGCGTGGATCATATCAACCCCAGCGCTGTGCTCAAACAATGCGCCGCTTAAGTGGTGCGATCCCCCGATGCCACCTGATGCATAACTCAATTTCCCAGGTTCAGCCTTAGCGGCAGCAACGATGTCTTTCACGCTCTTATAGGGTGAATCATTGCGCACCATCAATATCAATGGACCGCGCTCAATCAATGCTATGGGAACAAGATCATTGAGGGGGTCGAAGTTCAATTTTTTAAACAAAGCATGATTGACGGCGAGAGGCGCAAAGTTACCCATTCCAATGGTGTAGCCGTCAGGTCTGCTACGCGCAATTATTTCGGTGCCGATATTGCCGCCAGCGCCTGCTTTGTTGTCGATGATGATGGGTTGACCCAATATTGCGCTCATAGCTTTGGCGACTTGGCGTGAGCGGCTGTCAGCGTTACCGCCAGCAGCATATGGGCAGATCCAGTTGATGGTTTTGTTGGGGTATTTGTCTTGCGCTTGGGCCCACTGAGTCGCCAGAGAGGGTGCCAAGAGCGCTGATACTTGAAGAAGAGTTCTACGTTTCATGGGTCGCCTAACTAGGGTGTCGGAAGCTTGGATCATAAAGTCATTGTGAGAACTTATAGGGGAACAAGCTAAGGTGCTGTGATCCCGTAACCGAGTCCCTAATAGTTACACAAAGCAACTACCGAATATGTGCCATGCACAATGTCATCCATGTTAGAAAAAGTGTTGATCGCAGGTGGAGGAATTGCAGGGCTTGCCGCTGGACTTGCACTGGCGCGTACCGGTGCTTCTGTGCAAATTTTGGAACGCGCACCTGAATTAACGGAAGTCGGTGCTGGTATCCAACTCGGCCCCAACGTCACACGCATTTTGAATGCGTGGGGTTTGTCGACTGCTATGCAGAAGGTGGCTTCGTATCCTGCTAATTTGAGAGCGCGGCGTGTCAGCACGGGCGAAGTCCTGGCCACGTTGCCCTTGGCTGATATGTCGACGCGATACGGCGCTCCCTACCTCACTATCCATCGTGCAGATTTACAAAATGTATTGCTGCATGCAGCGCGCGTATCGGGCGTTCATGTGCAATGTGATTCTCTTGTAAAGAATGTGCAACAGGATTCTCAGCAAGTATGCGTCACTGTCTCATTGGGTGAAACAGTAGTAGGTGCAAACCAGGTTCTATCGACGCGTGCACAAGAACGTACTACAAAAGAATACGGCAACGCTTTCGTGATCGCCGATGGAGTTTGGAGCACATTACGCCAACAATTGTTGGGCGATGGTCTTCCGCGTATGACAGGACATTTGGCTTACCGTGCATTAGTGGCGCAAACTGACTTGCCAGCGCATTTGCGAAGCCAAGATGTATCGGTGTGGATGGGGCCCAAGGTGCATGTTGTGCAGTATCCCGTGCGCGGACAACTGCACGGTGTTGCAAACCAAGACTTACAAAATTGGAATTTATCTAAATCGTTCACAGAGACGCGTGCCGACCTGCAAAGCGCGTTGAGGGGTGCCTGTTCACATTTACAAGCGCTGGTCGAAGCCTGCGGTGACTGGCGTTTATGGCCTTTATACGATCGACCACCCATGCAAAATGCCGCGCAACACGCGCAAGGTCGCGTTGCTTTGGTTGGTGATGCCGCGCATCCCATGCGGCCTTATTTAGCCCAAGGCGCTGGTATGGCCATTGAGGATGCAGTGGAGTTAGCCAATCAATGGACTACATTCGCACATCAAGATGTGCGCCAACGT
>RFTR01000151.1 GCA_009923345.1 Betaproteobacteria bacterium | reverse complement strand
ACCACCTGCATATAACGTAGGTCGTCCAACAAGAAGGCGTCGTGTCCATGTGGAGCATCAATCTCGGCGTAACTCACGTCGCGTTGGTTGTCGAGCAAGGCGCGCACCATTTCACGGCTGCGAGTTGGTGAGAAACGCCAGTCCGTAGTGAAGCTCACTAACAAAAACTTCGCGCGAATATCAGCAAACGCTTTAGACAAATCGCCATCAAAACGGCGAGCAGGGTCAAAGTAGTCTAGCGCGCGCGTGATCAGCAAATAGGTATTGGCATCAAAGTACTCGCTGAACTTGTCGCCTTGGTAGCGCAAATAGCTTTCAATTTGAAACTCCACATCTTGCGTGGAATAGCGATAGCCTGTAGCGCTACCCACCACCGCATCGCGGAGTTGGCGGCCAAATTTCTCATTCATCACGTCGTCGCATAAAAATGGCCTTCATGAAAATCTGGGTCGGTCACGATGGCGCGCCGCGCGACTTCATTGAATGCGATGTTCTCTGCGGTTAAGTTAGGCGCACTGGCAACTACCACAGCATGACGCACACGATCAGGGTGTTGCAACGTCCAGCTCAAGGCTTGCATACCACCCAAGCTGCCGCCCATCACCGCAGCGAGTTGGTCAATGCCCAATGCATCGAGCAATAAGGCTTGCGCATTGACCCAGTCTTCCACTGTGACGACTGGAAAATCTGCGCCATACACCTTGCCTGTATCAGGATGGATGTGCATAGGCCCAGTAGATCCAAAACAAGACCCTAGGTTGTTCACGCCAATCACAAAGAAGTGGTTGGTATCGACCGGTTTGCCGGGGCCAATCATGTTGTCCCACCAGCCTTCACTTTTTTCTTGCCCCTCGTAAACGCCCGCCACATGGTGGGAGGCGTTGAGTGCGTGGCAAATCAATACCGCATTCGACTTGTCTGCGTTGAGCGTGCCATAGGTTTCATAGGCCAAGTGGTAGTCGCGCAGGCTTGCACCACTTTGCAAGCTAAGCGCATTTGCAAAGTGCATGGTCTGCGCAATGGCAATCATGTTTGGCGAAGGTTGAGGCATGAGAAGGTGAAGACTTTATAACAAGTAAACGGCTATCTAGGTAGCGGGTGTCGCGTGCATGAAAGCCCGCTATTCACCAACAGGACGCAAATGCTTACCTGCAATTCCCGCCAACTCAAACATGGTGACTTGGTCCTTACCAAAAACAGGCTTGAGTTTGGCGTCGGCATTGATCGCGCGCTTATTCGTGGCGTCTTGTAAGCCGTTGGCTTTGATGTAGTCCCAGATCTTCTTAATCACCTCGGTGCGCGCCACGGCCTCTGGACCGATTACCGCTGCTAATTCGTTACTTGGCAAAAAGCCCGCGGTCACTTTGCGCGGCGCTTTGGGCTTGGCCACTTTCTCAGCTTTGGCTTTTGCGGCCTTGGTAGTTTTGGCGGGAACTTTTTTGCCCGCTGCTTTGATCAACGCATTGGTCGTGGGTGTTTTGCCCGCCCGCGCTGGATATTTGCTAACGCGCGGCTCAAAAGCAAAACTCACCTTGCCAGCCTCGGCGTCCCATTGCAAGAAAGCTTTGAAAGGACGACGCGTGCGCATCGACACAAACTTATCGAGCAAATCGGTTTTTCCTTCGGCTAAGAGCTTGGTCATTTGCTCGGGTGCTACGGGTTGTTGCAGAATAATTTTCCCGCTCTTGAAGTCACAACTTGGCGTAGGTTGTGCATGCGTGGGAACCGATTTACTACACACATAGTTGCTGCCATGGTCGTAGACAGGGCTAGAACACTTGGGGCAATTGCCCAAACTGGTGGTGTCAGCGAATTCCACAATCTCGCCGGATTCTGCGTTTTTGTCTTCGCCGAAATCAAATTCGAGTTTCCAGTTTTTCTCTTCCTCACTGAACTTGAGTGCGATCTCTGCCGTGAAAGGCCATCCTGCTTTGGAGCGGAATCCTTCTAGCGGGCCGATCTTTTTGTTTTCGATCAGTCGCTCTACTTCAGCCGCTTCGAAAGTCCGACCACCAGGAATTTTGCTGATAGAGAAACCACAGCCGGTTGCGCTGTCGCCCTCAGCGCCAGCGCCGTTATCAGCGGCAAAAGACTTGTCGCTGGCGCCTGCTAGAGCATCCTTTCCAATGCAGCCATACCGGCGGTAGTTTTCTTTCACAACGCCCCCACACGTGGGACAAGCTATTGCCAAGGTCGTGTAGTCACCTGGAATCGTATCGCGATCAAACTCTTTGGCCTTTTTGACGATGTGCTCGGTCATCTCGGCGATCTCGCGCATAAACGCTTCGCGGCTCAACTCGCCGTGTTCCATCAAAGAAAGTTTGTGTTCCCAGCCACCAGTGAGTTCAGGCTTGGAAAGTTCTTCTACGCCCAAGCCGCGTAACAAAGTAAACAACTGAAAGGCTTTGGCAGTAGGAACCATTTCGCGTATTTCGCGAATCATGTATTTCTCGTTGAGCAAGCCTTCGATGATGGCAGCGCGCGTCGCTGGCGTACCCAGACCTTTGTCTTGCATGGCTTCGCGCTGGTCGTCGTCTTCCACATTTTTGCCAGCGGTTTGCATGGCGGTCAATAACGTGGCCTCGGTGTAGCGCGCTGGCGGTTTGGTTTTGAGGCCTTTGGGCTCGGCGGTTTCTGTTTTGGGGGTCTCGCCTGCATTGACCTTGACCAACACTTTCCCAGACTCTTTATCTTCTTCTTCGTCTACTTCTTTGCCGTAAATCGCTTGCCAGCCTGGTTCTACCAACACCTTGCCGGTGGATTTGAAGTGGTTGTCGCCCACTTGGCTCACGCGTGTGGTGTCCATGTATTTAGCCGGTGGATAAAACACTGCCATAAAACGGCGCACCACAAAGTCGTAGAGTTTTTGTTCTGCGTCTGAGAGGCCGCTAGGTGCTTGCAACGTCGGGATGATGGCAAAGTGGTCACTCACCTTGGCGTTGTTAAACACTTTGGGGCTAGGCTTGATGTAACCCTGCTCGATAGCGGTTTTGGCGAACGGCGCCAAATGCTTCATCGGGCTTTTGGCCAGCATTTCCATCGTGTCCTTGACGGTTTGCAAATAGTCTTCTGGCAGATGCTGTGAATCTGTACGCGGATAGGTCAGCGCTTTGTGCCGCTCGTACAAGCTTTGCGCCAGTGAGAGCGTGGTTTTGGCGGAGAAGCCAAAGCGGCTGTTGGCTTCTTTTTGCAAAGTGGTCAGATCAAACAAACCTTTGCTGCTTTCGCTGCGTGGCTTGCTTTCTTCGGTGACGGAGGCGGCTTTGCCGCGCACGGCGTCAGCGACGGCTTGCGCTTCTTGCAAACTCCAGACGCGGTCTTCTTTTTTCTCTTTGTCTTCGGCGTCTTTTTTATGCTGCGGGTTAAACCATTTGGCAGGGTAGGTGCCAGCAGCTGCTGCGAACTCGGCGTGTACCTCCCAGAAATCGCGGCTGACAAATTTGCGGATTTGCTCTTCGCGTTCCACCACCACGCTCAATGTCGGCGTTTGCACACGGCCCACAGTCGTCAAGAAGAAGCCACCTTCGCGGGAGTTGAAGGCCGTTAAGGCGCGGGTGCCGTTGATACCTACCAGCCAGTCGGCTTCGGAGCGGCTGCGGGCGGCGTCTGCCAGCCCTTGCATTTGTTTTTGCGTGCGCAGGCTGTCAAAGCCGTTGCGGATGGCGTCTGGCGTCATTGACTGCAGCCAAAGTCGCTTGACGGGCTTGTCTAGCGCCTTTTTGCCGCCGGCGTATTGCTCAATTAACCGGAAGATCAATTCGCCTTCACGCCCTGCGTCGCAGGCGTTGATCAAGGCGGTGACGTCTTTGCGCTTGGCGAGTTTGACCACGGCGTTCAGACGGCTCTTGGTTTTCTCAACAGGCTTGAGGTCAAAGTAAGGCGGAATGACCGGCAAATGCGCAAAGCTCCATTTGCCGCGTTTGACGTCAAACTCTTCTGGGGCTTGGATTTCTACCAAATGGCCGACGGCGCTGGAGACGACGTAAGAATCGTTCTCAAAATGGTCGTCATGCTTTTCGAACTTACCCGCTACAGGGGTGAGTGCGCGCACGATGTCTTGCGCGACCGAAGGTTTTTCGGCGATCACCAGGGTTTTACTCATTTTGACTTCCTTAGAAAACAGACCACTACAATGCGCCTCTCGCGCGTGCGCACGCGCGCACGCACATGCGTACGTAATTAAGTTAACAGAAAAATCCCAGTGCCAAAAAAATCCCTTCCGCCGATCTCGGGCCGACGTATCCAAACCCGACGTTCAGGCGTGCATGGTAAGGGGGTCTTTGCGCTCACTGACTTTTCGCAGGGCGAGTCCATCATCGAGTACGTGGGCGAGATCATCACTTGGAAAGAGGCGTTGCGCCGCCATCCGCATGATCCAACAGACCCCAACCACACCTTCTACTTCCATATCGACGATAAGCATGTAATTGACGCGCTTTACGGGGGTAATTCGTCGCGCTGGATCAACCATTCCTGCAAACCCAACTGCGAGCCGGATGAGCGAGATGGGCGTATCTTTATTACCGCACGCCGCAATATTCTGGCGGGCGAAGAGTTGAGTTACGACTACGGCCTGGTGATCGATGCCCCGATGACCGAAGAACTCCAAGCTGAATACCCTTGTTGGTGCGGCGCTAAGAAATGCCGCGGCACCCTGTTGTCTTCTTCTTCAGTCAAGCCAGGTAAAGAAAAGATTGGCAAAGGTAAGCCTAATAAAGACAAGTCGGGCAAAGACAAGAAGAAAAAGCGCAAGCACTAGGCGTTGGTAGCAAAAGTAGCGACAAACATCGACAAGCTTTGACTGGTAACTAAGCACCATGATCTGGCCCGCAGAAGACATTTGGCAATCCTGTGTGCCCCTCTTGCCTGCCTTGACGGTA
>RFTR01000016.1 GCA_009923345.1 Betaproteobacteria bacterium | reverse complement strand
CACGTGATTCGTATGCCCGAGCACTATGGTGTTTTGTCACCCATCTTGCATGTGGTGCCTCTGCAATTACTGGCGTATCACACGGCGTGTGCAAGAGGGACGGATGTGGATAAGCCTCGGAATTTGGCTAAATCGGTTACGGTGGAGTAGTTCCGTTAGGGGGTACGAGTGTGGGGCTAGTCAATCCTTGGCTTGAGGCAAATTGAGCGGCTGATTTTGTCGTCAATTAACTAGATGCGGCGATTCCCAGACCTAATCACCGCATTTTCTGCGGTGATAAAAACCCCATAACCAAAGAGCCAAGGGCTAGGGGATACAAATACCGCGACATAAAGCGCAAAGCGCGGAGCGGTGTTTGTATCCCCTAGCCCTGGGCTCAAGCAGGGGAGTTCTAAAAACGACTTATTTAGCAGCAGCCTTCAAAGCAGCCGCCTTATCCGTACGTTCCCAAGTGAACTCAGGCTCTTCACGACCAAAGTGTCCATAAGCCGCAGTCTTGCTATAAATGGGACGCAACAAATCAAGCATTTGAATAATGCCCTTAGGCCGCAAATCAAAATGCTCAGAAACCAAAGCCGCAATCTTCTCGTCGCTGATCACACCAGTACCTTCAGTATTCACCGTGATGTTCATTGGACGCGCCACACCAATCGCATACGCCACTTGAATTTGGCACTTAGTTGCCAAACCAGCCGCCACAATATTCTTGGCCACATAACGCGCAGCGTAAGCAGCAGAGCGATCTACCTTAGATGGGTCTTTGCCAGAGAAAGCACCACCACCATGTGGACATGCGCCACCGTAGGTGTCAACAATAATCTTGCGACCTGTTAAACCGCAATCACCTTGTGGTCCGCCGATTACAAAACGGCCGGTGGGGTTAATCAAATATTTAGTGTCTTTCAACCACTCTTTAGGCAACACAGGCTTGATGAGTTCTTCAATGATCGCGTCATTGAAACTTTGCTTCATCTTGGTGGCTGTTTCGCTCTGGTCTGGGCTGTGCTGGGTAGACAACACCACGGTGTCAATGCTGTGGGGTTTACCGTCGACATAGCGCATGGTCACTTGGCTCTTGGCATCAGGGCGCAAGAAAGGCAATCGCCCGTCTTTGCGCAACTGCGCTTGGCGTTCGACCAAGCGGTGAGCGTAATAAATAGGAGCCGGCATTAACTCAGGTGTTTCGCTACAAGCGTAGCCAAACATCAAGCCTTGGTCGCCAGCACCCGTATTCAAGTGGTCGTCAGAGGCATGGTTCACGCCTTGGGCGATGTCATTAGATTGCTTGTCATAGCAAACCATAACGGCACAACCTTTGTAGTCGATGCCGTAATCGGTATTGTCATAGCCAATGCGTTTGATCGTGTCGCGTGCGACTTGGATGTAGTCGACATGTGCATTCGTGGTGATTTCGCCTGCAAGCACTACCAAGCCCGTGTTGGTCAGTGTTTCAGCGGCAACGCGGCTGCGTGGATCTTGCGCGAAGATCGCGTCCAAAATTGCATCGGAAATTTGATCCGCTACTTTGTCGGGGTGGCCTTCTGAGACAGATTCAGAAGTAAAGAGATAGTCTGCTGACATAAAAAAGCTCCATTCAGTTATTGTTGGCGTTGCCAACTCTGAGGGAGCCCGGCGAACGCTTTAGCAGATGTGTGCAAATATTTGTTGCACGCACACCAGAGTGTGTTTGTCGCTCTGCAAGTTGTTCTCTAACTCAGCGACAATTGAATTATATATGCCATTGGTGACCCAAATTTTTCAATTGCTTGCCCGTGTACCACTGCCGTGGATGCAGTGCGTGGGTGCTGGCTTGGGTTGGCTAGTGTGGTGTGTGTCGCCGCGTTATCGACGTACTTTTGTCGCCAATGTCAAAGCATCAGGTGTTCCTTCGCACTTAGCAAAACCTGCCATTGCAGCTGCCGGCATGGTGGTGTCTGAATTGCCATGGGTGTGGATGCGTCCACACACGCAAACTTTAAAAGGCTTGGTGCAGTTCGATGGCGCAGAACATTTTGAAGCGGCCATGCGCGCTGGCAAAGGCGTGATCATCCTGTCGCCCCATATCGGGAGTTGGGAAATTGGTGCCCAAGCAATTGCAGAAAAATTCGGTCCAGAGTTTGGCGATATGGTGGTGTTGTTCAGGCCTGCCCGCAAAGCGTGGTTAGAGAGTTTGGTGGCGAATGCCAGAACCCGGCCATTTCTAAATTCAACCCCCACCACTTTAAGTGGCGTACGCACACTGATGCGTACCTTGCGCGCTGGAGGCTATACCGCTATCTTGCCCGACCAAGTGCCGCCAATGGGGCAAGGCGTGTGGGCGCCGTTCTTTGGTCGTGATGTCTACACCATGACTTTGCTTGCCAAACTTGCACAACAAACTGGTGCTCAAGTCATACAAACCTGGTGTGAAAGATTGCCTATCGGTAAAGGTTTTTGTTTGCATATGCGGCCTATGGAAGCGGCTGAATTTAAGGATGCATCGGTTTCACCAGAGCAGGCAGCTGTTGTTGTGAATCGAGGTGTTGAAGATATGGTGCGCGATGCACCAGGCCAATACCTTTGGGCGTATGACCGCGATAAGCAACCGCGCACTGAGACGCAAGCATGATCAGTCAACTAGGTTTAAAGCTGTTTCAGTTACTTGGTTTTTTGCCTTTGCCCGTATTGCGGTTAATGGGTTTATGGCTGGGCGTTATTTTGTATATGGGTGCAAAGTGGCGTCGTCATGTGGTGTTGCAAAACTTGCGTGTGTGTTTTCCTGAAAAATCTAAGGTGCAACGCAAGACAATTGCAAAACAAGCATTTGTGTATTTCGCCCAAGCTTGGTTAGATCGCAGTTGGCTTTGGCACCGAAGTCCAAGTTGTATTCAAGCGCGTGTTCGTTTTACTGGGGCAGTCGATGCCCTCAACAAAGATGTCCCCACGGTTATCTTTGCGCCGCACTTTGTCGGGTTAGACGTGGGTTGGACAATGCTGACCTTGAGTATTTCCAAACACTTCACCACTATATTCACGCCGCAATCTAACCCTGTCGCGGGTGCTTGGATGACGCAAGGGAGAAGCAGATTTGGGGAAGTACAACTGCTTCAGCGCGAAGACGGTGTCAAAACCATCGTGAGTTCTTTGCGTAACAACGCGTGGTTGTATTTATTGCCTGATATGAATTTTGGTCCTGAAGAATCCATCTTCGTGCCGTTCTTTGGCGAACCTGCTGCAACCGTACCGTCCTTATCGCGTTTTGCCAAGCTGGGTCGTGCACGCGTATTACCTATCGTGACGCGTATGACTTCTGGTGGCTATGAAGTAGAAGTGCATAAGGCGTGGGACGACTTTCCAACAGATGATGCACAAGCCGACACCGTCTTGATGAACCAACGTCTAGAGACCTATATCCAAGATATGCCCGCCCAATATTTCTGGGTACATAAGCGTTTTAAAACGCGACCTGAAGGCGCTGATCCTATTTACTAAGTTCAACAAAAATGCGCGAAACCGCGAAACCGCGAAACCGCAAAACCGCAAAAGCGCAAAAGCGCAAAAGCGCAAAAGCGCAAAAGCGCAAAAGGCCCATGTTGTTTTTTTCAGTAGCGCTGTGTGCGCGGAGCCCGAACAACCCTTACAACTTTGGTGCGTTCACTCACTGGACGGGCCGCTTTGTCATCACGCAAAAAATCTTCTATTAACCCTGCTACACGCAATGGTTGTTCGTGTACCAGCCAATGCGAACCATTTTTGATGCGGTGCAGCGTGAGCTTTGGAACAAATTCACCAAGTCCGCCAATCAAGCCGGGTGGAAGCGCGATGTCTTTCATGCCCCAAATTACGCATGTGGGTACTTGGACAGTCAGCATACTGTGCGGCAAATGCAAACCAGCTGCCGCCGCATCGCCTGGGCGCGCTGGACGCATGGGGGAAGCTCGGTAATAGTTCAAAGGCCCGGTAAGACCTTGTTGCCAAACCGCACGGTACTGCGCTTTAATTGCGTCGGTCAGCCAAGGATATGGCCCATCGACTGCGCCCATATTGGTGAAAAATTCCCATAAGCGACGGAAGTCATCTTCAGCCAGAAGTTCCTCAGCATCGGGACGAATTAAGAAATTCATATAAGCACTGGCTGCCTGTTGTTCTGGATTGTTTTGCAACTCGCGTAAAAAAGTTCCTGGATGCGGTGAGTTAATCACCATCAGGCGTCGCATAGCCTCGGGGTGCTGGTTAGCGGCATTCCATGCAACAGCACCACCCCAATCATGTGCAATCAATCCAGCCAAGGGCGCTGTGGGACTGACTATTTGGGCCAATGCCAATATGTCTTGTACCAAGAACTTGGGTCGATACGCTTCGACGTCTTTGGGCGCACTCGAGTTTTCATAGCCACGCAAGTTGGGCGCTATGCAGAGATAGCCGCCGTGCTCTGGTTGGGCAAAGTATTCCAGCATCGCGTCCCATGCAAACGCGGCTTCCGGAAAGCCGTGCAAAAACATCAGCACGGGTCTGCCAGCCTCGCCACTGACGCGACAACTTAATGTGATGCCATGCGGCAATGCGTGTGAAACCTGATCAATCATGGTGCATCCAATCGTAGAGGGTCGTAGCGACTTCATCGACGCCTTGTTTTTTAAGCGCAGAGAACAAACGCACTTCACCGCCACCGGCTTGTAGCTTGGCGATAGACAAAGCCTTGGCACCTTCGCTGCGGTTGAGTTTGTCAGCTTTCGTCAATAAGACCAAAAATTTAAGGCCAGCTTCCACGCGTGGGCGCAATACGTCTAGCAAGATGTCATCGAGTTCGGTCAAGCCCAAACGCGGGTCACACAACAGCACGACAGCGCGTAAGTTTTCTCGCGAGGTCAAATAGTTGGCCATCACTTGCTGCCAGCGGATCTTGTCTTGTTTGGGAACTGCCGCATAGCCGTAACCTGGCAAATCAGCCAAGACTGCATCGGCTTGGCCTTGGCGTCCTAGCGCAAACAGGTTGATGTTTTGGGTGCGACCTGGTGTTTTGGATGCATAAGCCAACCGTTTTTGCTGGGTTAATACGTTGATACAGGTCGATTTCCCTGCGTTGGATCGACCCACAAAGGCAATTTCAGGGAGATCGTAGGCTGGTAAATGGTGCAGTTGCGGTGCGGTGGTTAAAAACCTAGCTGTGTGCAACCAACCCAGTGCGTGCTTCGCGTGGTCGGAGGGATTCATACGCCATTGTAGAATCTATGTCGTTTTTGACTGATTTTGCTACTTCTACTTTCTGGCCTATTTATGAAACTGTTTGCCTCATTATTGACCGCTACGCTTCTTGTAGCCTCTGTTTTTTCTGTGCAAGCCAATGAAGCAGTTGCTCCAGCAGCAAAGCCTGACTTGGCCAAAGGCGAAGCCAGTTACGGTGCAGTGTGTGCAGCTTGCCATGGGGTAGACGGGAACTCGGCAATATCTGCCAACCCTAAATTGGCGCAGCAGCATCCTGACTACATCGTCAAACAATTGCAAGAATTCAAATCTGGCAAACGTGCAAACGCCATCATGATGGGTATGTCTGCCGCTCTTTCTGAGCAAGACATGAAAAATATCGCCGCTTGGTTAGCGACCAAGACTGCTAAAAAAGGGTTTGCTAAAGACAAAGAATTAGTCACCCTGGGTGAGCGCATTTACCGCGGAGGCATTGCAGATCGTCAAATCGCTGCCTGTTCGGGATGTCATACCCCCACGGGTGCAGGTATTCCCTCTCAGTACCCACGTTTGGCTGGGCAACATGCAGACTATGCGGTGGCCCAACTCACAGCTTTCCGTGACGGTGTTCGCAAAAATAACACGCAAATGACGCAAGTGGCCTCTAAATTGAATGATCGTGAAATCAAAGCGGTGTCAGACTACATAGCAGGGTTGCGCTAAAAGCCCTTACTGATTCCAAGACAAGCTGGCATGTGTGCCAGCTTTTTTTTATCCGAACGCGCGACAATGCGCCACATATTTGAAAGGGCTTGGGCTATGCAACGCAATCAGTTCTCTATCGGTAACGATTCCGGTTTTATTCATCCCATTAGCAGTGACATCACCCCGCAAGCGGTATACCAACAACGCCGAGACTTGTTAAAACGGATTGCAGCAGGTGTCGCGGGCACTTCGATGGCGACCTGGGCCAGCCGCGAGGCCCTGGCGCAGGCTAAAAAGCCTACCCCCTTAGCGGGTCAACCAAGCAAGGTCAGTGGTGCCTCCACCATGGAAAAAGTGACGTCGTATAAAGATGCTACGACTTACAACAACTATTACGAATTTGGTACGGAGAAGTCTTATCCAGCCTTGCAAGCCCACACCTTGGTCACTAGACCTTGGTCGGTAGAAATTGACGGCTTAGTCAAAAAGCCAGGCCGTCTCGACATAGAAGACTTGCTGAAATACAGCCCCATGGAAGAGCGTATCTACCGAATGCGGTGTGTTGAGGGGTGGTCGATGGTCATTCCTTGGGTTGGCTACTCGCTGTCAGAAATCATCAAGCGCGTGGAGCCTTTAGGCAATGCGAAGTATGTGGAATTCACTACGCTGGCAGATCCTAAAACTATGCCGGGTGTGCGTTCATCTGTACTGGATTGGCCTTATGTGGAAGGCCTGCGTATGGATGAAGCGATGCACCCTCTAACTTTGATGGCATTTGGCATGTATGGCGAAGTTTTGCCCAACCAAAACGGCGCGCCATTGCGTTTGGTCGTTCCTTGGAAGTACGGTTTTAAAAGTGCCAAGAGCATTGTGAAAATTCGCTTTTTAGAAAAAGAACCTGTGAATTCTTGGGGGCGTTCGGCGCCACAAGAATATGGTTTTTATTCCAACGTCAATCCCTTGGTAGACCATCCGCGTTGGAGCCAAGCCACTGAGCGCCGAATCGGTGAGGACGGCTTACTGACTAAAAAACGTAAAACCTTGATGTTCAACGGTTATGAAGCACAAGTGGCATCTATGTACGCAGGTATGGATTTGAAGAAGTTCTACTAATTCCCTTCTCTCAGTGGGCGCAATTTTGCAATCTATGGTCAGGGCTTTACTGGGCAAACCCCAAACCAAGCTCGTCATTTTTACGATCGCTGCACTGCCTTTTTGTTATTTGTTGTGGGGCGCTTTCAATGATGCCCTAGGGGCTAATCCTGCTGAATACTTGATCCGTTCAACCGGTGAGTTGGCATTACGCTTCCTATGCTTTACTCTGGCTATCTCGCCTTTGCGGGTTATCGCTGGGCTACCGGAGTTGCTGCGATTTCGCCGTATGTTGGGCTTGTTTGTTTATTTTTATGCTTGCATACATTTGCTGTGCTACAGCTGGCTCGATATGGGTTTCGAGTGGGTAGACATTGCAGCCGATATCGCTAAGCGCCCGTTTATTTTGGTGGGGTTTACAGCATTTGTGTTGCTCACGCCTCTAGCGGCCACCTCATTTAACCGAGCGATCCGAGGCTTGGGCGCTAGGCGCTGGCAAATGTTGCATCGCGTTGTTTATGGCATTGCCCTATTGACTGTGCTGCACTTTTATTGGATGCGCGCCGGTAAAAGCAATTTTGCAGAAGTGGTTATGTACGGCGCTATTTTGGCCGCGCTGCTGTTATGGCGTGTTTGGAATAAGCGATTCGCACGCCATTAAATCTTGCGCAGTTTCTCGGCGGCGGATGAGATGCCATTTGCTGCCATCAACCAACACCTCTGCTGCGCGACCGCGTGTGTTGTAGTTACTCGCCATGGCCATGCAATAAGCACCTGTTGACAAAATCGCCAGTACATCGCCTGCCTTAACTGAGAGCGATCGATCGCGACCCAACCAGTCACCGCTTTCACAGACAGGGCCGACTACGTCATACAACGTCGACTCTGTATCGCGCAGAGCTAAAGGCGTGATTTGGTGAAATGCTTCATACATAGCAGGACGAGGCACATCGTTCATCGCGGCATCAACGATGCAGAAATTTTTCAACTCACCAGGCTTGAGGTATTCAACCGTAGTCAAACACACGCCAGCGTTGCCGACCAAAGAACGTCCAGGTTCAATCATCAACTGACGTTGACCATAGCCGCGTGCATCGAGTTTGGCCAAGAGCGCACGCCATAAATCGTCTGCTTGGGGTGGCAGCTCATTGTCAACAGGCATGTTGTAGTCAATGCCTAAACCACCACCAAAGTCAATGTGTTTCAACTTAATGCCCTTACGTTCAATGGCGTCCACTAAATCGAGCACTCGGTCCATCGCATCTAAATAAGGGCTGATGTCGGTAATTTGTGAGCCGATATGGCAGTCAATGCCGACGACCTCCAAGCCTTGGAGTTGCGCTGCGCGCTGGTAAGTGAGCAAAGCGTTTTCATGCGCTACGCCAAACTTGTTGTCTTTGAGGCCTGTAGAAATATAGGGGTGTGTTTTGGCGTCCACATTGGGATTGACACGAATACTCACCGGTGCACGCATCCCAAGCGCGTGGGCTACTTCGCTCAAGACTTCGAGTTCTGCTTCGCTTTCCACGTTGAAACATGCAATGCCAGCACGCAAAGCTTGCTGCATTTCAGCGCGGGTCTTGCCGACGCCAGAAAAAATAACCTTGGCTGGATCGCCTCCCGCAGCGACCACACGTGCTAACTCGCCGCCAGAAACAATATCAAATCCGCACCCTGCTTGTGCAAACACTTGCAATACAGCCAATGAGGAATTGGCCTTCATGGCATAACAAATACGCGCATTGCGTCCTGCAAAGCCGCGTTGATAAGCCGCGAGTGCTGACAACATAGCAGCTTTGGAGTAAACGAACAAAGGGGTGCCGTACGTTTTGGCCAAATTGGAGAGTTGTACTTGTTCAATCAACAAGTCGTTGCTCTGCCTGGCTAGGAAAGGGGAACCAGCTAGGTGGGTATTTGTCATTTCTTGGGCGCAGATATGGGGCTAGCTACTGGTGTGGTGATAGCAGGAAATAACGCCGAATTAGATTCAATACCAGCGTCTGGTTGAGTGATGGGTAAGGGCGGCATCAAGCCAGGCACAGGAGGTGGCGTGATCTTTCTGTCCGATGGAACACCCGGCAGTTTGCGCACAATGATCTCAGGCAATGTGGCGCGGTCTCTGAAGTCGGGATCGTTCGACATGAACAAAGGCCCCTTTTGTCCGCAACCAGAAATCAGCATGGAAGCACACAACAGTGTGGCCACACATGCGCAAAGGGCTTGGGCCCTGACTAGAATCATTTGCTTCATTCCCATGGTGCAAATTGTAATGACCGATCTTGAATTCTTAGGCCACGCTGAACAATTACTCAAAGCAGTTGAATTAGCCTGTGATGATATGAACGACAACAGCGATGCTGATATCGACAACCAGCGCGTTGGGGGCATGATCACTTTGGTCTTTAGCAACCGTAGTCAAATCATTATCAATTTACAAAAGCCATTGCACGAAGTCTGGTTGGCTGCGAAATCGGGTGGCTACCACTTTAGATTTGACGGCACAAAGTGGATGGACACCAAAGGCCAAGGGGAATTCTTTGAGAGATTGACACAAGATGCGTGCGCACAAACGGGATTGGGCTTGCGCTTTACTGCAAAAACCTAGTTCCTAAATAAATCTAAGATTTTCTTTTTCTCGTCGTTGGCTGGTAATTCGCTATTGCCTGACTTGTTGTCTAGCCCCAAACTCGTCACGCCGGCACCTTTGCTGTATTCAATAAAAACCCAATCACCGTTTTCATGGCTGAGTCCAGCGGGTGGTATCGGTTCAGAAACAGGTGCGTTTTGCAGGGCATGTTGCATATAGTTAATCCAGACAGGCAAACTCAAGCCGCCTCCAGTCTCTCTATCACCAAGTTTGCGAGGTGTGTCGTAACCAATCCATGTGACTGCTGTCACGCTGGTGTGATAGCCCGCAAACCATGCGTCCATGGAGTCGTTGGTTGTTCCGGTTTTGCCATAAATATCTTGGCGTTTCAGCACAACCGGGGCGCGTGACGCTGTACCAGAGCGCGTCACCTCTTGTAGCAAGCTGGTCATCACATACGCATTACGCGCATCGATGGCTCGCAAGGATTCATCGAGTTCGGGAGGTTTGAATTCAGATAGCACCTTACCCATTTGGTCGGTAACTTTGGTGATGAGATAAGGATTGACGCGGTAACCGCCGTTGGCAAACACCGAATACCCTGTCACCATTTGCAAGGGCGTGACAGATCCTGCACCCAGCGCCATCGTGAGGTAAGGCGGGTGTTTGTCAGCTTCAAACCCAAATCGGGTAATCCAGTCTTGCGCATTTTGTGCGCCAACCGATTGCAGGATACGGATGGAAATCATGTTTTTCGATTTCGCCAAACCCCTGCGCATTGACATGGGACCTTCAAAGGTGCCGTCGTAGTTTTTGGGCTCCCAAGGTTGGCCACCGGTCACACTGGCATCAAAAAACAAAGGTGAATCGTTGATAACAGTCAAAGGCGTAAATCCTTTTTCAAGCGCTGCGGAGTAGATGAATGGCTTAAAGCTTGATCCAGGCTGGCGCCATGCCTGTGTGACGTGGTTGAATTTGTTTTTCTCGAAATCAAATCCGCCAACCAAAGCGCGTATGCCACCATCGCGCGGATCGATCGCTACAAAAGCACCTTCCACCTCTGGAAGTTGTGTGATCTCCCAAATATTTTTAGGTGTTTTGGTCACGCGAATCAAAGCGCCTGGCCGCAATTTAATATTGGGTTGCGCTTTGTCAGACAGGCCTGACTGCACCGGTTGCAAACCTTCACCTGTAATCTCGAGCGTCTCGCCATTGCGTCGCACAGCGCGTACTTTTTTGGGCGTGGCTTCTATCACGACTGCGGCGAGTAAATCTCCCTTATCCCCTTGTTCAATCAAGGCGTCGTCGATAGCGTCCTCCATCTCAGACGGGTTAGTAGGCAAGGTGATGAATTTTTCGGGACCACGATAGTGTTGGCGGCGTTCATAGTCCATGATGCCTTGTCGAAGTGCAAAGTAAGCGGCTTGTTGGTCGCTGGCGCGTATGGTGGTGTAGACATTCAAGCCTCGCGTATAAATCTCCGTGCCGTATTGCGCGAACATAAGTTGTCGCGCCATCTCTGCTACGTAATCCGCGTGGGTGTTGAGCCCGCTCATTGCAGTGCGAATTTTGAGGTCTTCTAGTTTGGCGGAAGCGGCTTGGTCTTTCGTAATAAAACCATTTTCTTCCATACGTTCGATGATGTAGAGCTGACGTGAGCGCGCACGTTTCGGATTGCTGATGGGGTTGTAAGCTGACGGCGCTTTAGGTAGCCCCGCCAACATGGCAGCTTCTGCGATGGAGATATTTTTTAATGGTTTACCAAAGTAAGCCTCGGATGCCGCTGCAAAACCATAAGCGCGGTTACCTAAATAAATCTGATTGAGATAAATCTCAAAGATCTGGTCCTTGCTGAGGTTGTGCTCTAACTTGGTAGTGAGCAAGATCTCATAAATTTTGCGCGTAAATGTTTTTTCTGAAGACAGATACACATTGCGTGCAACTTGCATCGTGATGGTCGAGGCGCCTTGGCTTTTAGCCCTACCTAGGTTGGCCAAGCTGGCACGCAACAAACCGATGTAGTCAACACCGCCATGTTGGTAGAAGCGTGCGTCTTCAATGGCAAGAACCGCGTCTTTCATGACTTTGGGGATATCTTTGAAAGGCATGAAGTTACGACGCTCTTCGCCAAATTCACCGATTTGCGTGCCTTCTACTGAATAGACACGCATCGATAACTTAGGTCGATAGTCTGAAAGTTCAGAGACATCGGGCAATTGCGGATAGGCCATGGC
Source organism: Betaproteobacteria bacterium (assembly GCA_009923345.1). Taxonomy (GTDB): domain Bacteria; phylum Pseudomonadota; class Gammaproteobacteria; order Burkholderiales; family Burkholderiaceae_C; genus Limnohabitans. The sequence goes on along the minus strand of RFTR01000016.1, from coordinate 7,598 downwards.
GAGTGCCACGCCAACGAGCAGAGCGGCTATCACGCCGCATGCAGCCACAAATCCAAAAGCCCATAAAAGCAGCGTGCTGGCCATGGAGCGAGGCTCTGCATGCGCACCTCTTGGGTTTTTAGAAGAGGGGGGTGTTTTGGAAATTGCCATAGACCATTATAAAAACTGCGTAAAAGTCGCAAACTCTGCTAGTAGAGCATGCCCATGTGACAACTTACCTCTTTAAAAATCTGCTCTTGCGACTAAGGAAAAAGGGCAGAAGATGGCAGTGGTATCAAACATGCAAGTCGATCGAGATGAAGAGTTAGGACTGACCATATGGACAGATACAACTAGTCAATCGGTGTCTATTGGGTTGGAGGAATCTTGGTATGTGCGAAGCATAGTGTCATTACCTGTGGATTTGTCAGGCCGCGAACTCAATGAACAGATCTGCGAAGAATTACACATGCAGTTTCCAACCCAGGGCGTGGATTGGATATTTGACTATGTTCCTTTGAACGGAGCACCACCTCTAGATGGATTACAAGCTTGGGAATTGTTTGCCTTAGCAAGCAAACACATGGTTGCAATTCGCAAGTTGTGTAGCGAGAAACAATGGCGTTTGGTTTGTGTCGCGCCTCACGCAACGCTTGCGCAGGCGCAACTTGGAGTGGGTGCATGTTTTTATCCAACGCGTCAGCATCGACAAAGCCTGCTGTGGCGTAAACGTTGTATCAAGGGTGGCTTAGGGTTCTGTGCAGGTTTAATTTTGTTTTTGGGTATGGGTTCGGGCTATTCGTTAGCGAGTGCTTATTGGGCTGACTCCCATCAGCAGACAAAAGAAGATATTGCAGAAGCACTGTCCGCAGAAGAAAACCACCCTAGTCCCGCGCTTTGGATGCTGCAAGAATTTGAGCGGACCAAAGAACCTTTAGAGTTTTACAACTTACAAGATTTAAGGTTGGTTGGGTTTATCCAACAAGGCAGAAGCACCAGCGCTTTAATCCATGTGAATGGGCAACCGCAACTTGGTATCCATAGTGTGCGTTTGGGTGCGTACCTCGGCAAAAACTATGGGCGCGTGTCGCAGATCACACAGGACGCAGTGCTGCTTCTTGAACTGCACCAAGACAGTTCAGGGGTTTGGATAGAGCAAGAAACCAGCTTGCAAATGGCCACCCAAGATTCATAAGTGCGCGTAATGCTTTTTGTCAACCAGAACTATTAAAAAATGTATGAAGCAATTCTTCATGGGTTGTATGTACTTTGCTATTTGCGGGTGGTTGCTGCTATTGGGTAATCAAGCCGTTGCGCAAGATAGCGCGCCTGCCTACACAGGTAAGCCATTGACCCTCAATTTCCAATCGATTGATGTGCGCGCAGCTTTGCAAATCATTGCGGATTTCACAGGATTGAATGTGGTCGCCTCTGACAGTGTGTCGGGAAGCTTGTCCTTGCGATTGCACCAAGTGCCATGGGACCAAGTGCTCGACATCATCGCCCAAACTAAAGGCCTCAGCCAAAGGCGACAAGGCAATGTCATTTGGATGGCTACGCGCAATGAAATAGCAGCGCGTGATAAACAGGAATTTGAAATGCGACAGGCCCTACAAAATTTAGAGCCTTTGATCACGCATAACTTTGTCTTGAACTATGCCAAGGCGGTAGATGTTGCCCAGCACATACAAGGCTTGGGAGGTTTGCCCGGTAATTCACTTGCACCCTATGTATTAAGTGGAATGCAAACGGAGATGGACAACAATGCCATGCTCTACCTCTCCAATAAACACCCTTTCGGTCAATACCGTTCGTCTTCACGTCCTTTCGACGTGCCATCGGTGGTGGCGCCTCATGCCCAATCCACCCATCCACCGCAAAATTTAGGCGTTGGCCATGCTAATGTGCGTGGGTCACAAGGCCGATTGCTGAGCACACGCGGCAGTGTGATGGCTGAGCCTCGCACCAACCAGTTGTTTGTGACAGACATTGCATCGCGTATTGAACAGGTGCAACACATCATTGCCAAAATAGATATCCCCCTGCGTCAAGTGATGATTGAGGCCCGTATCGTGCAAGCCAGCGACACTTTTGGTCAAACCTTGGGGGTGCGTTTAGGAGGCGTAAGCAGTAGCGCGCATAACAAACTCACGGACAAAACCCTGAATCCCACAGGGCAGTTTGTGAATTTGCCTGCAGGCAATATCAGTGGTTTTGAACCCGCAAGTTTTGCAGTTTCTTTGTTCAATGCCGAGAAAAACAAGATGTTGAACTTGGAGTTATCTGCCTTAGAGGCAGATGGCAAAGGCAAAGTCGTGTCGAGTCCGCGTGTAGTGACTGCTGATCAAGCCAAAGCCATCATCGAACAAGGTACAGAGTTGCCCTACCAAATAGCCGCTGCCAGTGGTGCCACAGCCATTGCATTTCGCAAAGCCAATTTAAAACTCGAAGTCACGCCGCAGATCACCCCTGAGGGCAATATCGTTCTCGAGTTAGATATCCATAAAGACAGTGTGGGTCAAAACACCACGGCAGGCTTTGCGATAGATACCAAGCATGTCAACACACAGGTGCTGGTGGACAACGGCGGGACAGTCATGATCGGTGGCATTTATGAATCTATTGAGCTAGATGAGCATCAAAAAGTTCCTGTATTAGCCGATATTCCGTTGCTGGGCTACTTATTTAAGAGCCGACGTAGCAACCAATCCAAGCAAGAGCTCTTGGTCTTCATAACGCCTAAAATGGTCAGTCAAAGTGCTTCAGCACAGTAAGAAAGTGCAAGGTGTTAGTTTTGGTTGGTCTGCCAGGCTCTGGCAAAACTACCGTCGGCCGACAGTTGGCAAGACGGCTCGCCATCCCCTTTGTTGATTCGGATCACGCCATCGAAAACCGTTTAGGGTGTTCGGTGCGCGAATATTTCGAGCGTGAAGGGGAGGCCCGCTTTCGCGATATCGAGTCTGAAGTGTTGAATGATTTAAGTCAGACCCACACTGGCGTTCTCTCCACAGGTGGCGGGGCTGTTTTGCGACCAGAGAATCGCCAATGTTTGCGTGAACGTGGCCGTGTTTTTTATCTGCGTTCATCGCCCGAAGAAGTCTTTCGCCGTTTGCGCTATGACCAAAACCGTCCCTTGCTACAAGTTTCTGACCCTATGGCCAGACTACGGGAATTGTTTGATGCGCGAGACCCCGTTTACAAAGAAGCCGCGCATTATGTGATTGAAACCAATCGCCCCTCGGTGTCTACATTGGTCAATATGATCATCCGGCAGTTGGAACACATTGGTGAATTGCCAACTAACCAAAAAACCGGAACTGCTTCTCAGTCTATGAACGCTAACGCGCGCTCATAGACACATCCCTCTCAGAGAAAGAATTTTTGTGAGCACTTCTATTTCACCTATTCACATACAGATAGATCTTGGCGAACGTAGTTACCCCATCCACATTGGGACACAACTAATAGACAGCCCAGACACTTGGGCCAACTTGCCCAAGGCAGCGATGGCGTTGGTGGTGACCAACGAGACAGTGGGCCCACTCTATGCAAAACGTCTCTGCGCTGCATTGCAAGCCCACTATGGGCAAACCATCACCTTGTTGTTGCCTGATGGCGAGAGCTATAAAAACTGGCAAACCTTAAATTTGATTTTTGACCAACTGCTTGAAAAGGGCGCCGACAGACAAACTGTTTTATTTGCACTGGGCGGTGGCGTAGTGGGTGACATGACTGGTTTTGCTGCGGCTTGCTATATGCGCGGTGTGCCTTTTGTGCAAGTGCCCACCACCTTGTTGTCGCAAGTAGATTCTTCCGTCGGTGGCAAGACCGCCATCAACCACCCATTGGGTAAAAACATGATCGGCGCGTTTTACCAACCGAAACGCGTCGTGTGTGACTTAGATACTTTGCAAACACTGCCTGCGCGTGAGTTGAGTGCGGGTTTGGCGGAGGTCATCAAATATGGGCCCATTGCGGATATGCAGTTTTTAGAGTGGCTGGAAAACAATCTAGATGCGTTAATGGCGCGCGATCCAAAGGCCTTGGGCTTTGCAGTGCAACGCAGTTGTGAAATCAAAGCGTATGTCGTGTCGCAGGATGAGCGTGACGTGGGCATGCGCGCCGCTTTGAATTTTGGCCACACATTTGGACATGCGATTGAAGCGGGCTTAGGTTTTGGTGAGTGGCTGCACGGTGAGGCCGTTGGATGTGGCATGGTGATGGCAGCCCATTTGTCGCAGCGTTTGGGCCTGGTGGATATGGATTTTGTTAAGCGACTTACCCATTTGCTAGACCGCGCGGGTTTGCCTGTCGTGGGTCCGCAATTAGGTACTGACAATTATTTACACCATATGCGTGTGGACAAAAAAGCCCAAGCCGGTGAAATCCGTTTCGTCTTGATTGACCCGCCTGGCCGCGCCGTGGTGCGTGGCGCCCCCGATACTTTGGTGGCAGACGTCATCAACCATTGCTGTGCTGGCTAATTACGCCTGCCATCCTGACTCTACACGTGGCAGACTCCATGCGGAATCTGACGCCAATCCTTTGTCGCATGGGCTGCGTAACCCCCACCAGCGGGACCGTGACCGTATCGTGCATTCCACTGCGTTTCGTCGCTTGGTATATAAAACGCAAGTTTTCCTGAACCACGAAGGCGATTTGTTTCGCACACGTATGACGCATTCATTAGAAGTGGCGCAACTGGGGCGGTCGATTGCACGCGCTTTGGGTTTGAACGAAGACTTGGTCGAAGCCATTGCACTGGCCCACGATGTAGGGCACACACCTTTTGGCCACGCGGGGCAAGATGCGCTGAATGCATGCATGGCTGAGTATGGTGGTTTTGAGCACAACCTACAAAGCTTGCGTGTGGTCGATGAGCTTGAAGAGCGTTATCCCGCTTTCAATGGATTGAATTTGAGTTTCGAGACGCGCGAAGGCATTTTGAAACACTGCGCGCGGCGTAATGCAGAGTTGATTGAAGCAGCAGAACCCAATGGAGTTGCCAGCAGATTTTTGCAAGGAACACAACCAAGCTTGGAAGCGCAGTTATGCAACTTGGCGGATTCCATCGCCTACAACGCACACGATATCGATGACGGTGTGCGTTCTGGTTTGTTGAGTTTGGAGCAATTGCAAGACGTACCATTGTTTGCAAGACATCAGCAACAAACGTTAGAGGCATTTCCGCATTTGGCTTCTGCGGATGAGGTAGTGCATGGCCGAAGGTTGTTGTATGAAACCATTCGCCGCATGTTGAGCGAGCAAGTGTTTGATGTGATCCGTGCGACCCAAATTGCATTGCAGCAGCATGCGCCACAAAACGCAGACGAAGCCCGTATGTGTCCGTCTTTGTTGCAATTTAGTGCTGAGATGGAGGGCGCATCACAAACACTCAAAACTTTTTTACTGAGAAACTTGTATCGCCACCCTCAAGTGATGCAGACCACCGACTGGGCGCGTCAGGTCGTGCACGAATTATTTGAAGCCTATGTGATGCGCCCTCAAGAAATGCCACGTGCCTTTGCGCAACGCCATAACTTGCCTCGTGCTGTGGCCGATTACGTGTCCGGTATGACAGACAGATTTGCCACGCGTGAGCATGCGCGCTTGGTCGTTGCGTGATGGAAGCTCCATCAAGACCAGTGGGTTTTGCATTGCATCCATCTTGGGTCATTGTGTTGGCGGGTGTCTGTGCGGCATTACATGTTGGCAAGTTGCCACCAGCACTGCCAGATTTACAAGCCACTTTGGATATCAGTTTGGTGCAAGCGAGCTTCTTGATCTCAGCCTTACAAATTGCTGGCATGACTTTAGGTTTGGCGGTAGGACTTGCAGCCGATGGCATGGGCTTGCGTCGCAGCATATTGATGGGCTTGGCGTTGTTAGCCTTTGCCAGCGCCTGTGGTGGTTTTGTGTCGACTGTGTCGAGCATGTTGTGGTTACGCACGCTTGAAGGCGTAGGATTTTTGTTGGTAGTGATGCCAGCGCCTGCGCTTATTCGTTTAACAGTCACCTCAGAGCAACTCAACACGCGCATGGGTTGGTGGGGCACTTATATGCCTGCCGGAAGCGCCTTGGCTTTGTTGTGTGGTCCTTGGATGATTGTGGAAGTTGGTTGGCAAGTGTGGTGGTGGTTGTTAGCGATAGTGTCAGTCTTCGCATGGCTAGCGGTGTGGTGGTGTGTGCCTATCGTGCCGCGTGCTTCGGCTCACTTAGACGACGCATGGACCAATCGGCTTGCGCTCACACTTAAAACGCCAGGCGCTTGGTGGGTGGCAATGGCCTTTGCGGTGTATTCATCCCAATGGATGGCGGTGATCGGTTTCTTGCCCACTGTCTACGGTGAGATGGGTTTGTCTGTCAGCACGACAGGCCTGTTGACTGCTTTTGTAGCTTTGGTGAACGTGGTGGGTAATATTTTTTCAGGACGTTTGCTGCAAAGAGGTTGGCCTGCGCGTGCAGTGCTACTGTTGGGCTTCTCAAGCATGGCCTTAGGTGCATTCGGAGTATTTGGACAATCGGAGAGTTGGAGTTTGCCGCCCATCGTTAGTTTTATGTGTGCGATGTTTTTTTCTGCGGTTGGAGGCGTCATCCCCGGTACATTGTTTGCGACGGCTGTGCGTGTGGCGCCCAGTGAGGCGACTGTGTCTACAGTGGTTGGGTATATGCAACAGTGGTCTGCATTTGGACAGTTTGCAGGCCCTCCACTGGTTGCGTGGGTCGCTACGCTAGTCGGTGGCTGGCAGTGGACGTGGGCCGTCACCATGGGTTTGTGTGGCTTGGGGTTCGTGTTGGCTTTCAAAATTGGGGGCTTATTAGAGTCGCCTCGAATAGTGGCTAAGGTGTCTTTATGAAAGCCGGTTCTTTGAGCGCGGTTCATTCTGTGTCTTTGAAGGCATCTGATGCTGGTCCTGTTGCATCAGACATAGATCCAATGACCTCTAAGACAGCAAACATTGCTTTGGAGCTTGAAAGGATCGCCATCGAAGATACACAAAGGTGGTTGATGGCGGCGGTCATTGGTTTGAACCTGTGCCCGTTTGCCAAGGCAGTGGTAGTGAAAGATAAGGTTCGCTATCGCGTGTGTTTGTCGTCAGCACCGCAAGATGTTTTGCAGATGTTGGCAGAAGAGTTGCAGTTTTTAGCGTCTGCTGATGCTTCTTTGGTTGAAACGACTTTGCTTATTGCCCCCTTTGCATTGTCAGACTTTTTAGACTTCAATCAATTTTTGAGTGAATGTGATGCGATGCTTGCGTCGCTAGGTTTGGTGGGCGAATTGCAAGTCGCGGACTTTCATCCTGATTACGAATTCGCGGGTGAGCCACCTCATGCGATGGGGCACTTTACGAATCGTTCTCCTTATCCCACTTTGCATTTACTTCGCGAATCTAGTATTGATGAGGCTGTTGCCTTGTATCCGGATGCGGCTTTGATTTTTGAGCGCAATATTGCATCGCTCGAATTACTAGGTGCTAAGGGGTGGGCTGATCTGGGCGTCGTTGCGCGTTTGAATGGTTGTGCTTAGTTGCACAATCTGAGCATGGCTAAAAATAAATCTGGTGTTGCAATCACACCAAAACCACTCGATTTAGATTTGCGTCCAGGGCAATCGATTG
>RFTR01000150.1 GCA_009923345.1 Betaproteobacteria bacterium | reverse complement strand
AAGCATTTCAAACAGACCCAACTTCTGCTTTTGGCGGCATCATCGCTTTCAATTGCGAAGTCGACCATGTAGCAGCTGAGGCTGTTGGAAAGCAGTTTGTTGAAGTGTTGATGGCGCCAAGTTTTAGTGCCAAAGCACAAGAGGTTTTAAAAGGCAAACCTAATGTGCGCGTGTTGCATATTCCTTTGCCTACACCCACTGGTAATTCCGCATGGGACCGTGGGCACAATATGGTGGATGTCAAGCGCATTGGTTCGGGTTTGTTGATGCAAACCGCTGATAACCACGAGCTGCAACTCTCGGACCTCAAGGTCGTTACCCAAACGCAACCTACTGCAGAACAATTACAAGACCTCTTGTTTGCATGGAAGGTCGCCAAGTTCGTCAAAAGCAATGCGATTGTGTTTTGCGCCAACGGACAAACGCGTGGCGTGGGTGCAGGCCAGATGAGCCGACTCGATTCGGCACGTATTGCCAGCATCAAAGCAGAGCATGCCGGTTTGTCTTTGAAAGGCACAGTCGTTGCCAGTGACGCCTTCTTCCCATTCCGTGACGGGCTAGACGTGGTGGTCGATGCAGGCGCAACTTGCGTCATTCAACCCGGCGGCTCTATGCGCGACCAAGAAGTGATCGACGCCGCCAACGAGCGCGGTGTTGCGATGGTGTTTAGTGGCGTGCGCCACTTCCGCCATTAAGTAGCGTCCATTGACATTTACTTCGCTGGGTTTGTCGCCCAATTTATGCCTCGCCGCTGAGCGCGCTGGGTGGCTCCGTCCCACACCTATCCAAGAAAAAGGTATACCGTTCATCTTGCAGGGACGGGATGTATTGGCAACTGCAGCGACGGGGTCTGGAAAAACTGCGGCTTATGGTTTGGGTTTGCTGCACCTATTGCAATCACGGCATGTATTGCAAACATCGCAATCCAGTGCCTCAAGCTCTCCAAGCGCTTCCCATATATCAGTGCAAAATAAAAAAGCACCGCATTCAACGCGAAGAAACACAAGCATTTTGGTCATCGTGCCGACGCGCGAATTAGCGGTGCAAGTAGGCCAAGTATTTAAGGAGCTTGTCCTGACATCTTCTCAATCGGTAAGTGATTCGCAAGCCAACTCGCAGCATCTCAAAGTTTCTCAAGCCCTTCGCGTCGCCACAGTGTTTGGAGGTGTATCGATTAATCCGCAAATGCTCGCATTACGCGGAGGTGCTGACATTGTTGTAGCAACACCTGGCCGCTTATTAGATTTGGTAGACCACAACGCTTTACAACTTGATAGCGTTGCCCATCTCGTCCTAGACGAAGTAGACCGCTTGCTCGATTTGGGTTTCATGGAAGAGCTAAACCGCGTATTGACCTTACTTCCCAGCAAAAGACAAAACCTATGGTTCTCCGCGACTTTCGACGATGCGCTACAACCCTTGGCTGACAGCATGTTGCGCGAACCAGCGCATATTGCAATCGCTGGGCCGGCAACGAATGATTCTGCTCATCCCGCGATACAACAGCGCGCTATCGTCATCGATGAAAAAAAGCGCACGCTCTTGTTGCGCCATTTCTTCACCCAAGAAAAATGGAAACAGGTCTTGGTGTTTGTCGCCACACGCTATGCCAGTGAACATGTCGCCAACAAGCTCTACCAAGCGGGTATTTACGCGACGGCCTTACACGGCGAGATGAGCCAGGGCGCCAGACAAACCGTGCTCCAAGAATTCAAAGATGCGCGTTGGGAAGTGTTGGTCACCACCGACCTTGCGGCGCGCGGTATCGATATCGCTAAGTTGCCCACAGTGGTGAATTACGACTTACCACGCTCAGCGACCGACTACATCCACCGCATGGGCAGAACCGGGCGTGCTGGCGAAAAAGGGGAGGTGTTGAGTTTTGTGACAGTTGCTACTCTAGCGCATTGGAAGCTGATCCAAAAGCGCCAAGGTGCCGAACTATCGCTTGAAGTGATGGAAGGTTTCGCGCCTACGGACACACCGCCGCCAACCCCAAAATTGAATGACGGGACTGGCGGCATCAAAGGCCGACGTCTCAGCAAGAAAGATAAGTTGCGAGGCCTGAAGGGCGGTTAGTCGTTTTCTTCTTCGTTACTGTGCGGGGCGGTATCGAGTTCGTGCAACGCACGTTCAGTATCTTTAGCGCGAGGCACGCGCACGCCGTATTTGGCAAGAATTTCCACATAGCAAGCGGGAGCGGCCTCTTTGGCCGCAGCGTCAATGCGCTCTATCAAAGTCGCCAAATGCACTACTTCCGCGCTGTCTTGGGTCAAGCCAAACTTGCAATCGAAGTCCCAGAAATCCACGCCTTCGGGTAGATCGCGTCTGCGCTCACGTTTGAGGTATTTGCGAATCTCATGTTTGGTGGCGTCTAGCACCCGATCAGGGTGCTTGCCTTCTGGGCGCAGTTGGAATGTTTTTTTCACGTTTTACCTAAAGTAGCAAAGACCTCAGAAGCCGCTTGGACGGTTTCTGCAATATCGGCCTCGCTGTGCGCTGCGCTGACAAAACCTGCTTCATACAAAGCTGGCGCAATATAGACACCGCGATCGAGCAAGCCATGGAAGAGCTTGTTAAAGCGTGGGCTGTCACTCGTCATCACCTTGGCGTAGTTTTGTGGCAACTCAGGCAATAAAAAGAAGCCAAACATGCCGCCTTGGCAGTCTGCGCTAAACGCAATGTCGGCCTTCTTGGCGGCGGCGCTTAAACCATCGACCAAGCTTTGGGTGGTTTTGGATAAAGCATCCCAGAAACCGGGCTTGGAGAGTTCTTTCAAAGTAGCCAGTCCGCAAGCGGTAGCCACTGGGTTGCCACTCAAAGTACCTGCTTGGTACACAGGGCCTGTGGGTGCGAGTTGTTGCATGATTTCGCGCGGTCCGCCAAATGCCGCGAGTGGCATGCCGCCGCCAATCACTTTGCCTAGCACCGTCATATCAGGTTTGAAGCCTGGAATTGCTTTGGCGTAGACACTTTGCGCACTTCCCAAGGCCACGCGAAAGCCAGTCATAACTTCGTCAAACACCAGCAAGGCGCCATATTGCGTGCACAGTTCGCGACAACGTTGCATGAACGGCACGCTGGCGCGCACAAAGTTCATATTGCCGGCGATAGGTTCAATCATCAAACACGCAAGTTCTTTGCCATGCAGGGCAAACGCTTCTTCGAGTTGGGGAATATTGTTGTATTCCAAAACCAAGGTGTGTTGCACGACTTCTGGTGGCACGCCCGCGCTAGTGGGAAAACCAAATGTGGCAAGTCCAGAGCCTGCTTTGACTAGCAGCGCATCGGCATGGCCGTGGTAGCAGCCTTCAAATTTGATGATCTTGCTGCGTCCAGTCGCGCCGCGGGCTAAGCGCAAAGCGCTCATACCGGCTTCGGTGCCAGAGCTGACCAAACGCACCATGTCCATGGAGGGCACTTGAGCCAATATGGCTTCGACCAATTCAATTTCGCGCTCTGTTGGAGCGCCAAATGAAAAGCCATCGACGGCGGCTTTTTGAACGGCCTCTAGAACTGCTGGATGGCCGTGACCCAAAATCATCGGGCCCCATGAACCGATGTAATCGATATAGCGTTTGCCGTTGGCGTCCCAAAAATAAGCGCCTTGCGCACGTTGCACAAAACGCGGGGTGCCGCCCACCGCACGAAATGCGCGGACGGGAGAATTGACGCCACCAGGAATGACTTTGGCGGCGCGTTCAAATAAGGTTTGGTTCAGGTCTGGCATAGCGGTTTTGTCTCAATGCTTGGTTTCATGACGGGGGAGGGAGAAATCTTCGGCGGTAGCCATGCGGTCATCGCCATCTGCAGGGGTTTCGGTGCCATCTTCGAGCTCGGCCCAAAACAAACGGTCGGGCAAGATGTGGCCCATGCCTGGTCGGTAACCACTGTTGAGGCATTGGTCTAAAAACGCCAAGCCTTCGCGGGTGGCAGCTTCTAGATCGGTGCCCGATGCGAGCAAGGCCGCCAAAGTCGCGCTCAAGGTATCGCCTGCACCGGAGAAGACAGCGTCGAAACGTTCGAACTTCTCGGTCACCAAAACAGTGTGCGGAGTGGCCAACACGTTTTCTACTTGCTGGTCTGGCTGGTTGATGCCCGTGACCAGTACATAAGGCACGCCCACCTCAGCTGCAGCGCGCGCTAAGTCGCGTGGACCTGGGCTTTTCTCGCTGCTCCATTCTGGTAGCAACCAGCGCCACAAGGTATTGTGGTTGCCCACCAACAGCGTGGTTTGCGGCAAGATTAATTCGCGAAACGCGTCGAGGTAGGCATCGATCGCTTCGTCTCCCCACCATGACAAATTGGGCATGTAGGCCACCACAGGTACTTCGGCATAGTCGGTTGCGACTTCGGCGATGACGCTTAAGTTTTCTGGGTTGCCGCAAAAGCCGACTTTGATGACTTGCACGCTAACGTCTTCGAGCACGCTACGTGCTTGTTCGGCGACGGCTTCTTCGTCAAAAGACACATGGTCGAATATTTCGGCCGTGTCGCGTATGTAGGCGCCGGTGACGACAGGTAAAGCATGTGCACCTACCGAGGCACTGGCTAAAACATCTGCGCCAATTCCACCCGCACTACGCCAGCTTGGTCGAGCAAGATGACAAAACGGCCGCTTTTTATACCGATCGCGACACCGGCTCATGGATAGAAATGGCCATCGCCGAAGCCACTCAGTTGGGCATCAGCGTGGTCATTGAAGGCACCATGCGCGACCAGGACAAGGTGGCGGCCACCTTGAAAGCCTTGCGCGCCGCTGGTTTTGAAGTCGATGCCAGGGCGTTGGCGGTCCACCACTGCATGAGCGTTCAAGGCATTTTGATGCGCTATGAAGGTCAAAAACAGGATCGCGGTTGGGCGCGCATGACCACAGACGCAGC
>RFTR01000149.1 GCA_009923345.1 Betaproteobacteria bacterium | reverse complement strand
AGGGCTCTACAGGGACAGGCTTTTTCAAAATCGAACCTCAGGCGCCAGGTGGTTCGCTATTGCACTAAGGCTTATTTTTGCCCAGCTTTGTTTTTGCTCGGCCTTATTTTTTGCCCGTTGAGCCGTAACCTCCCTCGCCGCGCTCGCTTTTCTCAGCAAACTCTTGCACCACGTTGAATTGCGCCTGTACTACGGGCACGATGACCAATTGGGCTAAGCGCTCCATAGGCTCCAAGGTAAATGGAGTGGAACTTCTGTTCCAAGCGCTGACCATCAACTGGCCTTGGTAATCACTATCGATCAAGCCGACCAAATTACCCAAGACGATGCCGTGTTTATGACCCAAGCCAGAGCGTGGCAGTATCAGCGCGGCATAAGCCGGGTCATCTAAATGGATGGCGATACCTGTTGGTACCAGTTGCCATGCGTTGGGCTCTAAAGTAATTGCAGCGTCGAGGCACGCACGTAAATCAAGTCCCGCGCTTCCGCGTGTTGCGTACTGGGGGAGTTGGTCCGCCATGCGGGGATCGAGAATTTTGAGGTCGACTTTCATTTCAATGTTTCATCCTTTGCGCAATTTCAGCCACCAACTTGCGCGCCAACTCTAACTTGTTGGCTTTTGGAATTTCCTGAACGCTTTTGGCGTCCACTAATAACAAAGCGTTTTCATCTGAGCCAAAGGTGGCTGGACCGATGTTGCCGACAAGCAAAGGAACGCCTTTTTTCTCGCGCTTGGCTTGGGCGTATTTTTGTAAGTCGTGGCTCTCAGCCGCAAAGCCTACGCAAAATAATTCGCCGCTTTGTGCCCTCCCCGACTTGGCCACCTCACCCAAAATGTCTGGGTTCTCTGTGAATTGCAAGTCAGGCGCATCGCCCTTAGCTGTTTTTTTGATTTTTTGTTCAGCAACGTGTGAAACCCGCCAGTCTGCAACAGCGGCCGTGGCAACAAATACAGAAGCTTCTTTGACGCGAGACATCACAGCCCCATGCATGTCTTGCGCTGAGCGAACATCCACGCGGATGACGCCGCGGGGCGTGGACAAATGCACAGGCCCGGCAATCACAGTTACTTCGGCTCCCGCCTCATGCGCTGCGCGGGCAATCGCAAACCCCATTTTTCCGCTAGATAAATTGGTAATGCCACGCACCGGGTCAATCGCTTCGTAGGTTGGCCCCGCTGTCACCAAGACTTTGCGACCAGCCAGCAATTTAGGTTGAAACGCAGCTATCAGGTCTTGCACGATTTCTTCGGGTTCCAACATGCGGCCGTCGCCTGTTTCGCCGCAGGCTTGGTCGCCTTGGCCCACATCAAGTACCAACGCTCCATCTTGGGTGAGTTGCACCACATTGCGTTGGGTGGCGGGGTTGATCCACATTTCTCGGTTCATCGCGGGGGCCAAGATCAGGGGTACTTCGCTCACTGGTCTGGCCAAGCACATGAGGCTGAGCAAATCGTCCGCACGGCCGTGCAAAAGTTTGGCCATGAAGTCTGCACTCGCAGGCGCCACCAAAATCGCATCCGCCTCGCGACTCAAGTTGATATGCGCCATGTTGTTAGGTTCGCGTGCGTCCCACTGCGATACATAGACGGCACGGTTCGACAAGGCTTGCATCGTCACCGCAGTAATGAACTGCGTGGCAGATTCGGTCATCACTACTTGAACGCTTGCACCTTGTTTTATGAGGGCGCGGCAGAGTTCGGCGGCCTTGTAACACGCAATACCACCCGTGAGTCCTAAGACGATGTGTTTGTTTTGCAGATCCAACATGGTTCGCAATGTAGCAGAGCGCCTATAATTTCTATTTCCACCTACCGGGAGATCATCCTCCCGATTTGGCATGACTCAATTTGTAATTGTCACCGGCGGCGTGGTGTCCTCACTGGGCAAAGGCATAGCCTCCGCATCTCTTGCCGCGATCCTTGAGTCGCGCGGCCTCTCAGTCACCCTCATCAAACTAGACCCCTACATCAACGTCGACCCTGGAACTATGTCTCCGTTCCAACACGGCGAAGTGTTTGTGACCGAAGATGGCGCTGAAACCGACCTAGATTTAGGCCACTACGAGCGCTTCATTACCACGCGGATGAAGAAGGCCAACAACTTCACAACCGGCCAGATCTACCAAAGCGTTTTGGAAAAAGAACGCAGAGGCGACTACCTCGGTAAAACCGTTCAAGTCATCCCCCACATCACCAACGAAATCCAAGAATTCATCAAGCGCGGCGCGGGGTACGGAACGCCAGAAGCTGTCGACGTTGCCATCGTTGAAATCGGCGGCACGGTGGGTGACATCGAGTCGCTTCCATTCTTAGAGGCCGTGCGCCAAATGAGTTTGAAACTCGGCCCACACCAAATGGCTTTTGTGCATTTGAGCTACGTGCCTTGGATCGCAGCCGCTGGCGAACTCAAAACCAAACCCACCCAGCACACCGCACAAAAGCTGCGCGAAATTGGTATCCAAGCTGACTGTTTGTTGTGCCGCGCGGATCGTCCTATTCCGGCAGAAGAAAAAGAAAAAATCAGCTTGTTCTCGAACGTTCCTGAATGGGGCGTTATCTCGATGTGGGACGTGGACACGATTTACAAAGTCCCTCGCATGCTGCACGAACAAGGACTCGACCGCTTGATTTGCGAAAAACTGCATATCAACACCCCTCCTGCTGACCTAAGCCGCTGGGATGCCCTGGTCCATGAAGTCGAACATCCCCAGCAGGAAGTCTCCATCGCCATGGTGGGTAAGTACGTTGACTTATCCGACAGTTACAAGTCTTTGAACGAAGCCTTGCGCCACGCTGGTATGAAAAACCATGCACGCGTCAACATCCATTACATCGACTCCGAGACCATCACCTCTGACAATGTGTCGCAACTTACTAAGTTTGACGGCGTCTTGGTGCCGGGCGGATTTGGTAAACGCGGCATTGAAGGGAAAATTGCAGCTGCGCGATTTGCCCGCGAGAAAAAACTACCCTACCTCGGCATCTGCCTAGGTATGCAAGTAGCCACCATCGAATATGCGCGCCATATTGCTGGCCTCGAGCATGCCAACAGTACCGAGTTTGACCCCGACACGCCCAACCCCGTCATCGCTTTAATCGATGAATGGAAAGATGCGGACGGCACCATCCAAACGCGCAATGCCCAATCCGATCTAGGCGGCACTATGCGCTTAGGTGCGCAAAGTTCGAACGTCACGCCTGGCACCCTGGCACACAAAATTTATGGTGATGTCGTCAGCGAACGCCATCGCCATCGCTATGAGGCGAATGTGCATTATTTGGACACCTTGCGTAAAGCCGGCTTGGTGATTTCTGCCCTCACACAGCGTGAACACTTAACCGAAATTGTGGAACTCCCGCAGTCGGTCCATCCGTGGTTTATGGGTGTGCAATTCCACCCTGAATTCAAGTCAACGCCTTGGGACGGACATCCTCTATTCAACGCCTATATCAAGGCCACGCTTGACCACTATTCACAACGCACCAATTTGAAAGCCGTCGCATGAGCATGAAGTTGTGTGGCTTTGATGCGGGCTTAGAGCATCCGTTTTTTCTAATCGCGGGCCCTTGTGTGGTGGAGTCTGAACAACTCCAAATGGATACAGCGGGTACTTTGAAAGAAATTACCTCTGCATTGGGTATCCCTTTCATATTCAAGTCAAGCTACGACAAAGCCAACCGCTCCAGTGGAACGACCTTTCGTGGCCCTGGCATGGAAAAGGGTTTGGAGATCTTGGCCAAAGTTCGCCGTGAACTCCAACTCCCCGTCCTCACCGACGTGCACAGCGAAGCAGAGATTGCACATGTGGCACAAGTGGTCGACGTTTTACAAACGCCTGCTTTTTTATGTCGCCAAACCGATTTCATCCACGCTGTTGCGCGCTCTGGCAAACCTGTGAATATCAAGAAAGGCCAGTTCCTCGCACCGCATGACATGAAGAACGTTATCGATAAAGCACGCGCCGCTGCGCGTGAAGCGGGCTTGAACGACAACAACTTCATGGCCTGTGAGCGGGGCGCGAGTTTTGGTTACAACAACCTTGTCTCTGACATGCGAAGCTTGAGCATCATGCGCGAAACCAATGCACCGGTGGTGTTCGATGCAACCCACTCGGTGCAATTGCCAGGCGGTCAAGGCACCAGCTCCGGTGGCCAAAGCGAAATGGTGCCCGTCTTAGCGCGTGCAGCTGTTGCTGTGGGTGTCGCAGGACTCTTTATGGAAACCCATCCCAACCCTGCAGTGGCGATGAGTGATGGCCCTAATGCAGTGCCCTTGAAACACATGCGTGCCTTGCTCGAAACTCTGCAAGACATTGACCGCGTGACTAAGAAGCACGCCTTTCTTGAAAATAATTTTGGTATTTAATTTTTAACTTTAGTTCTGAGAGATAAACAATGAGTGCAATCGTAGACATCGTCGCAAGAGAAATTTTGGACAGTCGTGGCAACCCCACCGTGGAATGTGACGTGTTACTAGAGTCTGGAACCATGGGGCGTGCTGCCGTGCCATCAGGTGCATCTACTGGTAGCCGCGAAGCGATTGAGTTGCGTGACGGTGACAAGAACCGTTACCTAGGCAAAGGCGTGTTGAAAGCCGTTGAGCACATCAACACCGAAATCTCTGAAGCTGTTTTAGGCTTAGATGCTTCTGAGCAAGCATTTCTAGACAAAACCTTGATCGACTTAGACGGCACCGACAACAAAAGCCGCTTGGGTGCAAATGCGATTCTGGCCGTGTCTATGGCAGTTGCACGCGCAGCCGCCGAAGAATCTGGCCTGCCCTTGTACCGCTACTTTGGTGGCATGCATGCCAACCAACTGCCTGTGCCGATGATGAATGTCATCAATGGCGGCGCGCACGCCAACAACAACTTGGACTTGCAAGAGTTCATGATCATCCCC
>RFTR01000148.1 GCA_009923345.1 Betaproteobacteria bacterium | reverse complement strand
TGCGCAAACTGGCATGATCGGGCCCATGTCCACGATTACGCTGGGAGTAATGGTGTTAGGTGAGCCACTCAACCTCTGGATAGGGGCTGGTACCTTGTTAGTGGTGGGTGGTGTTTTTTTAGTGACTAAGTATGGAGAAAAATAATGGATCTAGGAATCAAAGGTAAGTGGGCGTTGGTTGGCGGAGCCAGCAAAGGCCTGGGCTACGGTTGTGCGCAATCGTTAGCACGAGAAGGCGTCAATGTGGTGATCGTGGCCCGCGGTGTAGAAGCACTTGAAGCCGCTGCCAAAGAACTTCGTAAATTTGGCACTACCATCATTGCCGCCGCAGTGGACATCACCACCACACAAGGACGTGAAGCCATTTGGTCTATCCAAGGCGGTCCTGGTAAAAATTACGACATCGTGGTGACGAATGCAGGCGGCCCACCCCCTGGAGACTTCCGCAATTGGAACCGTGACGATTGGATCAAAGCAGTCGACGCCAATATGCTGAC
This sequence comes from Betaproteobacteria bacterium, assembly GCA_009923345.1. Taxonomy (GTDB): domain Bacteria; phylum Pseudomonadota; class Gammaproteobacteria; order Burkholderiales; family Burkholderiaceae_C; genus Limnohabitans. The sequence continues at coordinate 4,415 of RFTR01000148.1, read as the reverse complement.
GCCTATCGAGTTACTCAAAGCCACTGTAGATGGCATGGCCGAGCGTGGATTCGGACGTATCGTCAACATCACCTCCAGTGCTGTCAAAGCACCCATTGATATTTTGGGACTGTCCAATGGCGCACGTTCTGGTTTGACGGGCTTCATCGCTGGTGTTGCACGTACCACCAAACTCGCTTCCAACAACGTGACGGTCAACAACCTCTTGCCAGGTGCTTACGACACAGACCGCCTCAAAGGCACGATGAAGGGAGCTGCAGAAAAAACAGGTCAACCTATCGAAACCATCATGGACGCGCGTAAGAAAACAATTCCAGCATTGCGTTTTGGACATCCCGATGAATTTGGTGAGACCTGTGCATTTTTGTGTTCAGCACAAGCCAGCTACATCACAGGTCAAAATATTTTGACGGATGGCGGGGCATATTCAGGTTCGTTTTAATAACGCGAGGGCGCTACTTAAAAATTAATACTTTTAAGTAAGCGCCTTTTGCTGCTAACTTTTCTTTAAATCAAAGTTAGCGACGCGAAGACACCACAATTCCGCCGACTATCAAAGCAAATGCCGCGGCGTGAAATGTTTGCGGTAAGTCACCCAATACCAAGGCTGACATCACAGCTGCAAACAGTGGCGTGAGGTTGGCAAAAAAGCCAGCGATATTAGGCCCAGCTTGTTGTACACCCAACCCCCAGCAACGATAGGCCAGCAACGATGGACACAGTGCGACATAGGCAAGTGCTGCAGCCAGGGGCCAACTCCAATGCACATATGCATCGCCTGCGAGCCATTCACCTGTTGTAAACAAGCCAGACCAAGACAAGCCAAAGACCATTTGTGCCATTAAAAAATAAGCCCAGTTACCGCGTATCTCTGAAGGGTCATCAGGGCGAGTGAGAAGCCAGCTGTAAAAGCCCCAACATGCGGTGGCTATCAATACGTAAATATCACCAATGACCAACTGCACATTGGCAAGCGTATTCCAGTCCCCTCGGCCTAGCACCAGAAGGACACCTGCAATGGACAACACCGCACCAATAACTTGTTGCCATCGAATAGTTTGATTAAAAAAGACAGCGCCAATCGCCAACATAAATACGGGTGTACTGGAGGCCACTAAGGTCACATTGATAGGGCTAGAAGTTTGTAGCGCAAGGTATTGAAAACTGTTGTAGCACCCCACGCCCAAAAAACCCAATACAGCAAAACGTTTCCACTTGGACCACAGAGCACTGTTGCGCTGCAGTACCTTGTACGCAATGGGAAGCAGTAGCAAAAACGCGAGCCCCCAACGAAAAAAACGCGCTGTTAATGCGGGGGTTGAAGCGCTTGCGGAGGTGTCAGACATTAGGGCGAGACTCTACCTGAGCGCATAAAACCTAGGTGACAACTCAGTGACCGCTTTCATGGCAGGATGCAGGGCGTTATAAATTATCGATTTCCCTAGGAGCACACACCATGAGCAAAGCAGTCATTATTGAAAAAAACGGCGGACCAGAAGAACTCAAGATCGTCGATGTCACGGTCGGTCAACCTGGTGCAGGTGAAATTCGCATTCGCCACAAAGCCATTGGTTTGAATTTCATTGACGTTTACCAACGCACGGGCCTATATCCATTTCCTATGCCTTTGCGTTTAGGCATGGAAGCTTCCGGCATTGTTGAAGCGGTGGGCGAAGGCGTGACGCATCTCAAAGCCGGCGATCGCGCGGCGTATGCCAGCGCACCTCCTGGAAGCTATTGCGAAGAACGTGTGATGCCGGCTAAGACTGTTTGTAAATTGCCAGATGCCATTTCGTTTGAAACCGGTGCGGCCATGATGCTCAAAGGTTTAACTGCGCAGTATTTACTCAAGAGCACTTTGCCACAAGGCGGATTGCACAAAGGCGATTTCATTCTGTTCCACGCAGCAGCAGGTGGCGTTGGTTTGATTGCATCGCAATGGGCCAATGCTTTAGGCTACCAACTGATTGGAACAGCGGGCAGTGACGCCAAATGTAAATTGGCCTTGGCCAATGGTGCCGCCTTCGCGATCAACTACAACACAGAAGACTTCTTGGTGAAGGTGAAAGAAATCACTGGCGGCAAAGGTGTGAAAGTGGTGTACGACTCTGTCGGTAAAGACACTTGGGAGAAATCGCTTGACTGCTTGTCACCTTTAGGCTTGATGGCAAGCTTTGGTAATGCGTCAGGTCCCGTGCCAGCGTTCTCTCCGGGCATTCTGGGCGGCAAGGGCTCTTTGTATGTCACGCGTCAAACCTTGTTCACGCACATGAGCACACGTGAAAACACGCAAGCCATGGCGGACGATTTGTTTGAAGCCGTCACCAGTGGCAAGGTCAAGATCCATATCGATCAGACCTATCCCTTGGCAAATGTTGCGCAAGCGCACATTGATTTGGAAGCCCGTAAGACTACGGGTTGCACGATCATTACCTTGTAATCAGCGGCCTTGGCGAACTCTCAGGAGTTCATCCAAAATCAAGCAGGCGGCGCCCAAAGTAATGGCGCTGTCTGCAAGATTAAATGCAGGAAAGTGCATGCCCGCGTAATGGAAGTCTAAGAAATCGACTACGTAGCCATACATCACGCGGTCGATCACATTGCCTACTGCGCCGCCTAAAACGCAGGCTAGTGCAAATCCAAATAACTTTTGTTGTGCATGTTGTTTGAGCATCCAAACAATTGCAATCGCAGCGATAGCGCCAAAACCTGTAAATAACCAGCGTTGCCATCCACCTGCATTGGCTAAAAATGAAAATGCAGCGCCTTCGTTGTGCACGCGCACGATATTGAAAAAACTCGTGACAGAAAAACCTTCACCTAATTGGTAGGTGCTAACAATCAATACTTTGGTGAACTGATCTGCCAACAGGATGGCGATGGCAATGCCAATCCACAGCCAATAAGAGGTCGTATTGCGGATAAAGGTGTGGCGTGCCATGTGCGTTGTAAGTGCGAGTCGTAAATTATGCGAAGTGGCGTACTTCGCCAGAGCCGTAAAGATTGCTAGTGCAGCGACCACACAATGTGGGGTGTGCTGCATCTTGCCCAATATCTTGGCTGTAATGCCAGCAGCGTTCGCATTTCTCGGCTTCACTGGCTTTGACATCGATGTGAAGATCGCCTGCCTGACGAACGAGCGTCACTTTAGAGGTGATGAAGACAAACTTCAAATCATCACCCAATGAAGTTAAAGCCTCGAAAATGGCACCGTCACATGCAATCGTTAATTCAGCTTGCAAAGATGCACCAATCAAACCGGCACTGCGCTTGCTTTCAATTTCTTTGTTAGCAAGTTCGCGCACATCTTTGACCACGCGCCATTTGTCAACCAATGCTGCGTTAGGCGTTGCCAAGTGCGTATACGTTTCAAAAAAGATGGAAGGCGATGTGCCCATCACACGCCATGCTTCTTCAGCAGTAAAACTCAAGAAGGGCGCCATCCAACGCAACATCGCTTGGGTGATGGTGTAGAGCGCAGTTTGTGCGCTTCGACGCGAGAGCGATGTAGTGGCCGTGGTGTAGAGCCTGTCTTTGAGCACATCCAGATAGAAAGCACCTAAGTCTTCTGAGCAATACAACTGCAGTTTTGAGACAACAGGATGGAACTCATACTGGCCAAAATGTCCGCCTTCAAATACGCCAACAGCGGCGTTGTGTGTACCGACGATTTCCGCTTGTAACTCGGCTGCGCGTGACAGTGCGTAGCGATCGATTTCCAACAACTGGTCGTAAGGCACAGCATCTTTCGCCACGTCGAAGTCGCTGGTGTTGGCCATCAAGAACTTCAAAGTGTTGCGAACGCGGCGATAGGTGTCGACCACGCGCGCCAAGATTTTGTCGTCGATGTTGAGGTCGCCTGAGTAGTCGGTAGACGCTACCCACAAGCGCACGATCTCCGCGCCGAGCTTGTCGGTGACTTCTTGCGGGACTACGGTGTTGCCCAGTGATTTGCTCATCTTGCGGCCTTGGCCGTCCGTTGCAAATCCATGTGTGAGCAGGCCGCGATAGGGTGCGCGGTCATACAAGGCGCAGCCTAGTAAGAGAGATGAATGGAACCAACCGCGGTGTTGGTCGTGTCCTTCAAGATACAAGTCGGCTTCAGGACCTTGGGAGTGAAAAGGCTCACGGTCATAAGCGTCTTTGTGGCTGCCGCGCAGAACGTGTTCGAAAGTGGAGCCGCTGTCGAACCAGACTTCTAAAATATCAGTGCTCTTGGTGTAGTCGGATGCTGCGGCGTTAAAAGTTTTGCCAGTTTTGGCAAGTGCTGTACATATATCTTCCACAGTGGCGCGGCTCCAAGATTCAATGCCACCGTGTTGCACCATGTCGGCTGCGATATCCAAAATCTCTAGCGTGCCAGGATGCAACTCACCGCTGTCTTTGTGTAACAAGAACGGCACAGGCACGCCCCA
>RFTR01000147.1 GCA_009923345.1 Betaproteobacteria bacterium | reverse complement strand
CCTAATTAATTAATTAGGTTCTGACCCCAATTAAATCAGCAGGTGCGCGCCAAGGCTTGCAGCGCGTCTGCACCAGATGAATCGATATAAATGAGCGAAGACATGTCTAGCACCACTGCTATTGATGGCAGTTTGTCTTCGATGTCTTCCACCAACGCCACCGCCGCAAAAAACAAGGCGCCGTTTAAGCGGTAAGCGTGGACTTCGGGCATCGCGACATCTATCGCTTCAGCCCGACTCAAACTGGAGATGCGAAAGATAAAGGTCAAGCTCGCGGCGATCAGGCCCACTTGCACCGCGACGGTGAGATCGACCACTACGGTGAGTGCAAATACGGCCAATAAAGTGATTCGGTAGGGCAAGCGAAATTGACGGAGGTGCACAAATTCACGCCACTCGCCCATATTCCATGCAACGAACATCAATATGGCAGAGAGCACCGCCAACGGAATGCCGCCCGCTAGAGGTGCCGCCACCCAGACCACCATGAGCAAGGTCATCGCATGGACGATTCCAGCAATGGGGGAGTTGCCACCGTTTTTCACATTGGTGACGGTGCGAGCAATGGTTCCAGTCGCAGGCATCCCGCCAAAAAAGGGGGTGACGATGTTTGCAATGCCTTGCGCCATCAACTCTTGGTTGGCATCATGGCGATCCCCATAAGGTGTTTGCGCCATCATTTGGTCGGCGATACGTGCGCACAGTAAGGACTCAATAGCGCCTAGCAACGCCAGCGTGGCAGCGGGTAACCACAGGGCATGGATGTTTTGCCAACTGAAGTCGGGCCAGACCATAGATGGCAGTTGGTTTGGAATGCCGCCAAAGCGTGAGGCAATGGTTTCAACATCCAATTCCATAAAGGCAGTTGCCAACGTTCCTAGAGCCAAGACCACCATCGAACCCGGTATGAGCGAGAGTTTTTTTGTGAGTGAATGCCTCACAAACACGTGGGGCAGGACTATTTGCCACGCTACTAATAACAATAAACACGCAAGAGACAGAGCAAACGCTTGCGTGTTGATATCAGCAATATGTTGCGAGAGCGTTGCGAGAATCCCAAAAAAATCAGCAGGCATTGCATTGATTCGCAAACCCAAAAAATCTTTGATCTGCGAGACCATGATCAAAACAGCAATGCCGTTGGTAAAGCCGATCACCACAGCCACTGGAATAAATCGAATGAGTGAGCCTAATCGAAGTAAGCCCATCATCAACAACATGACACCCGACATAGCTGTGGCAATGATCAAATTCGCCAACCCATAGCGCGACAAAATTCCATAAACGATCACAATAAACGCGCCCGCAGGTCCGCCAATTTGCACCCGACTGCCACCCAAAGCAGAGATGATGAGCCCCGACAAAATTGCAGTAAACAATCCTGCTTCAGGAGTTAAGCCAGAGGCAATCGCAAACGCCATCGCTAATGGCAAAGCAACGACACCCACAGTGATTCCAGCAGCAATATCTTTGAACAACCGTTCACGGTTGTAGCCAGCTAAAGCTTCAATTAATTTGGGTTTGAAGTGCATGGTGGCTTTTGTTGGATTTAATTTGAGAGTTAATTAGGGTCAGATCCCAATTAATTTAATTGGGATCTGACCCTAATTAACTCTGGCCCCATTAAATAACCTCAATTGAATTAATGAATGCGCATACCAGGCTTCGCGCCTGGAAACGGCTCGAGGATGTAGATGCCTGGCTGGGTTTTTTCATCGGCGTGGCTGGCAGCTAAGACCATGCCTTCTGAGATACCGAATTTCATTTTGCGTGGCGCTAGGTTAGCGGCGAGGACGGTGAGTTTGCCGACCAAGTCTTGCGGTTGGTACATGCTGGCTATGCCGCTGAATACATTGCGTGTCAGTGGCTTACCTTGCGCGTCCACACCTTCGCCAACGTCGAGTGTGAGTCGCAGTAATTTGGTCGAACCTTCAACCGCTTCGCAGTGCAAGATATGTGCAATACGTAAATCTATTTTGGCGAACTCGTCAATCGAGATCGTGGGCGCAATGTCTTCGCCACCAGGTGAAACTTTTTGTACGGCAGGTTCTGGGGCTTCAAAGAGTGATTCGAGCATTTTGATATCCACGCGTTGCATCAAGTGTTTGTATTCGCCAATGACATGGCCCGCAGGCAAAGCCTGTGCTGCGTTGGCAAATGTGAGAGGCGGAATTTTCAAGAAGGCTTCTACTTGTTCTGCGAGCACAGGCAAGATGGGTTTGAGCATGGTGCTCAAAAGCCGAAACGCTTCCAAACATGTCGAGCACACATCGTGCAATCGTGCGTCTTGGCCAGCAAGCTTGGCGAGCTCCCAAGGTTTGTTGGCGTCAACATATTCATTCACACGATCGGCCAAAGCCATAGTCTCGCGCACGGCACGCGCAAAGTCGCGCGACTCAAAGTGTTGGGCGATAGGGGCAAGTGCTTCACGCAACTGAGATAACAAAGCATTGCCATCCGCAGATACAACGCCTAACTTGCCATCAAAGCGTTTGGCAATGAACCCTGCAGAGCGGCTGGCGATGTTGATGAACTTGCCGACCAAATCAGAATTGACCCGCACCATAAAGTCTTCAGCGTTGAAGTCCACGTCTTCATTGCGCCCATTGAGTTTGGCTGCCAAGTAGTAGCGCAACCACTCTGGGTTCATACCTAAACCGAGAAACTTCAGTGGGTCAAGACCTGTGCCGCGACTCTTGCTCATCTTCTCGCCGTTGTTGACGGTTAAGAAGCCATGCACGAACACATTGTTGGGCGCCTTGCGTCCGCTGAAATGCAACATCGCAGGCCAAAACAAAGTGTGAAACGTGACGATGTCTTTACCAATGAAGTGGTATTGCTCAAGAGTTGGATCAGCCATGTAGGCTTCATAAGAAGGGCTCTTTGCATCTTCTGCACGGCGTTTATCGAGCAAATTTTTGAGCGAAGCCAAGTAACCCACTGGCGCATCTAACCAAACATAAAAGTATTTACCAGGCGCATCAGGAATTTCAATACCAAAGTAAGGCGCATCGCGAGAAATATCCCAGTCACCCAAACCTTCGCTGGTCGTGCCATCTGGGTTGGTGCGCACGCTAAACCATTCTTTAACCTTATTCGCAACTTCTGGTTGCAAGCGGGGTTTGCCTTGTTCATCCAAGCCTTGCGTCCAGTTCTGTAAAAACGCTACGCAACGCGGGTCAGACAATTTGAAGAAGAAATGCTCAGAGGTTTTGAGTTCTGGTTTGGCACCAGACAAAGCAGAGAACGGATTGATCAAATCCGTTGGCGCATAAACAGCTCCACACACTTCGCAGTTGTCACCGTATTGCTCTTTTGCGTGGCATTTAGGGCATTCGCCTTTAATGAAGCGGTCTGGCAAGAACATATTCTTTTCTGGGTCAAAGAATTGCTCAATCGTTTTGCGCTCAATCAATGAGCCGCCTTGGGCATCGGGAATGTCGCGCAGGTCTTTGTAGATTTGTTTGGCAAGTTCGTGGTTTTCAACAGCATCGGTGCTGTGCCAGTTGTCAAAACTGATGTGAAAGCCGTCTAAATACTGTTTGCGACCTGCGGCAATGTTGGCCACAAAATGTTGCGGTGAGACCCCCGCTTTCTCCGCGGCAATCATGATAGGCGCGCCATGCGTGTCATCTGCGCCTACAAAATTGACGGCGTGCCCTTGCATGCGTTGAAACCGCACCCAAATATCGGCTTGTATGTATTCCATGATGTGCCCAATATGGAAGTTGCCGTTGGCATAGGGCAGGGCGGTGGTGACGAAGATCTGACGCAAAGACATGGTGCAAAGGACCGTTGGGGCGAAAGGGTCAATTTTAGTTCCTGCCCCGTGCATGACAAAATCACGACCGCGCCACAGTTTGTCGCGCCAATATTTTCTAGAAAGCTACTCCCCCATGGCATTGACCGAACAGGCGCTACAAGCCGCCTTACAAACCGTGATCGACCCGAATACGGGCAAAGATTTTGTCAGCACCAAGTCTCTGAAAAATCTGCAAATTAAAGACAGCGACGTGTCTTTCGATGTAGTGCTCGGCTATCCCGCTAAAAGTCAAATACCAAATCTGCGCAAAGACTTGATCGCAGCAGCCAAAACGGTTGCGGGGGTGTCAAACGTATCGGTCAACATCAGTTCAGTGATTGCTGCACACGCAGCGCAACGCGGCGTGCAGTTGTTGCCACAAGTCAAGAACATCATTGCCGTAGCGTCCGGCAAAGGTGGCGTAGGCAAAAGCACTACTGCGGTGAATTTGGCCTTGGCCTTGGCCGCCGAAGGTGCCAGCGTAGGTTTGCTCGATGCAGATATCTATGGGCCCAGTCAACCCATGATGATGGGCATTGAAGGTCGGCCTGAGAGCGCAGACGGAAAGACCATGGACCCGCTAGAAAACTATGGCGTGCAAGTCATGTCGATTGGTTTTTTGGTGGACCAAGACGAAGCCATGATTTGGCGCGGCCCCATGGCTACCCAAGCGCTGGAGCAGTTGCTGCGCCAAACCAATTGGCGAGATTTAGATTATTTGATCGTCGATATGCCACCCGGCACAGGCGATATACAACTCACCTTGAGCCAACGCGTGCCCATGACAGGCGCGGTGATAGTGACTACACCACAAGACATTGCCCTGCTAGACGCAAAAAAAGGCATCAAGATGTTTGAGAAAGTGGGTGTGCCGATATTGGGATTGGTGGAGAACATGGCCGTACATGTGTGCACGCAATGCGGACACGTAGAACATATTTTTGGTGCAGATGGCGGTAAGAAGATGGCCGCAACGTACGGCATGGATTACCTAGGCGCTTTGCCATTGAACATGCAAATTCGTTTGCAAGCGGATAGTGGCAAACCTACTGTGGTGGCTGACCCGGATGGGGATGTAGCGGCTATTTACAAAGCCATGGCTCGGCAGGTGGCTGTGAAAATTGCTGCTAAGGCCAAGGACTTTTCTTCTAAGTTTCCTTCTATTAAGGTTAGTAAGGATACTTAGACAATTCCCAAG
>RFTR01000146.1 GCA_009923345.1 Betaproteobacteria bacterium | reverse complement strand
GCAACTTCACCAATTGAGAGGCCGCGTAGGCCGAGGCGCGGCAGCATCCGCTTGTGTCTTGATGTACGCCACTGGCGAGAGCGGACGCGTGAGCGAAACAGCGCGAGAGCGTTTACGGGCGATGGTTGAAACCTCAGATGGCTTTGAGATTGCCAGACGCGATTTGGAGATTCGCGGGCCTGGAGAGTTTTTAGGGGCTCGGCAGTCGGGCGCCGCCATGCTGCGTTTTGCTGATTTGGCGGTGGATACAGAACTTTTGGATTGGGCCCGAGAACTGGCGCCACGCATGCTCGACCAATACCCCGAACTCGCTGAGCGCCACGTAGAGCGTTGGTTGGGTGGAAAATCAGACTACTTGAAAGCCTGATCCCATGACCCTGACCGAACTCAAATACATCGTGGCTGTCGCCCGCGAAAAGCACTTTGGCCGCGCCGCCGATGCCTGCTTTGTGTCGCAGCCCACTTTGTCGGTCGCGATCAAAAAGCTCGAAGAAGAGCTCGACGTCAAGTTGTTTGAGCGCAGCGCTAACGAAGTCGCGGTGACCGATTTAGGCGAAGAAATCGTGCGCCAAGCACAAAGCGTGTTGGAGCAAGCCGCCAACATCAAAGAAATCGCCAAACGTGGCAAAAACCCATTGGCTGGGCCGTTGAAACTCGGAGTGATCTACACCATCGCCCCATATTTGTTGCCAGACTTGGTGCGCAATGTCATCCAAAAATCTCCCGAAATGCCGCTGATGTTGCTCGAGAACTTCACCGTCAAATTGCTGGAGATGTTGCGCACTGGCGAGATCGATTGCGCCATCTTGGCCGAGCCTTTTCCAGACGCTGGCTTGGCCACCGCGCCTTTGTACGACGAGCCTTTTATGGCTGCCGTGCCAAGCAACCACCCGCTAGCGGCACTCAAAGAAGTCAGCGCCACCGCTTTGAAAAACGAAACTATGTTGCTGCTTGGAAACGGACACTGCTTTCGTGACCATGTCTTGGAAGTGTGTCCAGAGTTCGCTAGGTTTTCTACCAACGCTGCCGGTATTCAAAAAAGCTTTGAGGGCTCTTCGCTAGAGACTATCAAACACATGGTGGCGGCAGGCATGGGCGTGACATTGGTGCCCCGCTCCAGTGTGCCCAAAGATGCATTGGATAACGCGACCAAGCGTAAAAAAAACGAAGAGACCTATGTGCGGTTTTTACCCGTCATCGACGACGGCGGTGGCGAACCTCCCAAGCGCCGTGTGGTGTTAGCGTGGCGGCGCAGTTTCACCCGTTATGAAGCGATTGCCGCCCTACGCAACGCGGTCTACGCATGCGAACTGGCTGGTTTGACGCGTTTGTCTTAAAGCTATGGAACCGCGTTGGCGTCTCTATCTCGACTTGATTCGTTGGAACCGACCTGCTGGTTGGTTATTGCTTTTATGGCCTTCGCTATCAGGCCTTTGGATTGCCGCAGGTGGTTGGCCAGGCTGGCACCTACTGAGCGTATTTGTAGCGGGAACCATTCTGATGCGCAGTGCAGGTTGTTGCATCAACGATGTAGCAGACCGCGAGTTCGATAAGCACGTCAAACGCACAGCCCAGCGGCCCGTCACCCGAGGGGCTGTGTCGGTGCGTGAAGCTTTATCTGTTGGAGCGGTCTTGGCCTTGATGGCATTTGGCTTGGTGCTCACCACCAACCCTGCGGCTGTGGCTTGGTCTTTTGTAGCCTTAGCTGTGACCTTGTTTTATCCCTTCGCCAAGCGCTTGGTGTCTATGCCACAAGCCGTTCTTGGTGTGGCGTTTAGCTTTGGCATTCCGATGGCGTTTGCCGCTGTCAAGGGCGTCGGATTGGCGTGGCATGAACTCACCATAAGCGCTATGACGGAGTGCGTGCCATGGCAAGCGTGGGCCTTGCTCGCCTTCAACCTCTTTTGGGTCTTGGCCTACGACACCGAGTACGCCATGGTCGACCGTGACGACGATTTACGCATCGGCATGAAAACTTCGGCAATCACTCTAGGGCGGTTCGACATTCTGGCTGTGATGGCCTTCTATGCAGTATTTTTGGGCGGATGGTGGGCGCTTTTGCAAGAACAAGCGTTCGCATGGCCCTGGGGCATTGCACTTTCATTCGCCGCTGCGCAAGTGGCGTGGCACTTTCAACTGATTAGAAACAGAACCCGCGAGGGGTGTTTCAAGGCATTTAGGTTGAACCACTGGCTAGGCGCCACGGTTTTTGCGGGTATCGCGGTGGGTTTCGCGCTCATGCCTTCTTAGTTATACGGCGCCTTAGTTATGCAAGCCTTATGGTTAGCTAAGTAGTTATAACTTCGCTTTGGCGCTACGGGCCTTTTTCTTTTTGAGTTTTTTCTTTTTGCTTTTTTTGTTGGCCTTGCTTTGCTCGGGGGCTGCGGTCTTATCGGGGTTGGCGCCCGAAGGAGATGCCTGAGCAGTTGGCTGCGCATTGGGCTGAGTCGGTGTCGCAGTTTGGGCAAATGACCCTGCAGACAAAGCAAAAGAGGTTGAGGCGAGAAGAGTTAGAAGAAGCTTGTGCATGGTTCGATTGCGTCAAAAAATAATGTGGTGATTCTCGCTCAATCGTTTTTGCCGAATTCATCGCCTAAGACTTGCGCGCGCGCTTGCGCAGCCTTGATGGCGTCTTGAAACAACGCGCTGACTTGGGCGGATTGCATAGCCGTGATCGCTGCATGGGTGGTGCCGCCTTTGGATGTGACGCGTTCCCGCAATACCGAGACTGGTTCTTGCGCGCTTTGCGCCAACTGGCTCGCGCCTACAAATGTGCCAATGGCGAGTTGCTTGGCGTGGTCAGGCGACATGCCCATCTCTATTGCGGCTTTCTCCATGGCTTCGATAAAGTAGAAGACGTAGGCTGGGCCAGATCCCGAAACCGCCGTGACTGCGTCCAACTGCGTCTCTTCGCCGACCCACAAAAATTGCCCCGTACTGGCGACCAGCCACTCGACCCAGGCTTTGTCATTGTCTGAAACACCAGAACGTGCGAACAAGCCCGTTTGACCTAGACCTACCAGGGCTGGTGTGTTTGGCATGGCGCGCACAATGCGTTGCGAACCCAGCCATTGGGCCAGACTGTCGCTTCGGATACCAGCTGCCACGCTTAAATGCAGCGCATCTTTGCAAAACAATCCGGCTTGACCTGCCGCTTCACGCAAGTTTTGGGGTTTGACGGCCCAAACGACTAAGTCTGCGCTTTCTAAAGATGTATCGGCTTTGGCAATCGCGCCTACACTAAATTGTGAGCATAGGGCGTCGCGTGAGGCTTCAAAAGGCTCCACAACCTTCAGGCTTTCAGGCCCAACCCCTTTTTTGAGCAGCCCGCCGATGATGGCGCTCGCCATATTGCCGCCCCCAATAAAAGCGATGTGCGGCACGGGGTCCTCTTGGGAGGTTGTCGAAGTTGCGGAGTTGCGCGAGGCGGTCATAGATTGAAAGAGAAAAAGTAGGCGGTCATTTAGTTAGATGCAAAGGATCGCAAGTGCCTAAAAGCTCAAGGACTAGAAGACGCTCCGATTGGGTTTCCTGCCATTGTCTGAGATTTACAACAACTTATGGGCCCGAGACAGGGGTGTTGACGTAGGCCAGAAAAACGTGGCATAATCTGCGGCTCCGCTCAAAAAAGCGGGGTTATCTGCCCCAAGTTGAAGCGTCGCGAGTGGTTCGTGGCGTGGATGACGGGCCCAAGACTGATCGGTTTTATTGTTAATTCCTAGTTTTACTGGGATTTGCAAAAAACTGGTGCAAGTTGGGAATACAAGAAATGATCCAAACTGAATCTCGGTTAGAAGTCGCCGACAACACGGGTGCGAAATCCGTTTTGTGCATCAAGGTGCTTGGCGGCTCCAAGCGTCGCTACGCTAGCGTTGGCGACATTATCAAAGTGAGTATTAAAGAAGCCGCTCCGCGTGGCCGCGTCAAAAAAGGCGAGGTCTATAGCGCTGTAGTGGTGCGTACTGCCAAAGGCATCCGCCGCGGCGACGGCTCGCTTGTCAAATTCGATGGCAACGCAGCCGTGTTGCTCAATGCAAAGTTGGAGCCTATTGGCACACGCATCTTCGGCCCAGTTACGCGTGAATTGCGTACTGAAAAGTTCATGAAGATCGTGTCTTTGGCTCCTGAAGTTCTGTAAGGACTAGCCCATGAACAAGATTCGTAAAGGCGACCAAGTCATCGTTCTCGCTGGACGTGACAAGGGTAAGCGCGGCGTTGTGTCGTTGCGCAAAGACGACAGCCACTTGTTGGTTGAAGGCATCAATCTGGTGAAGAAACACACCAAGCCCAACCCCATGGCGGGTTCGCAAGGGGGCATCGTTGAAAAAACTATGCCAATTCACCAGTCCAACGTGGCTATCTACAACGCCACAACCGGTCGTGCAGACCGCGTGGGCATCAAGGTCCTGGCTGACGGCAGCAAAGTGCGCGTCTTCAAGTCCAGCGGCGAAGAAATTAAGGTGGCATGAACATGGCACGTTTACAACAACACTACCGCGAAAAGCTCGTCCCTGAGTTGACAGCCAAGTTTGGCTACAAGACGCCTATGCAGGTGCCGCGTTTGACCAAAATCACCTTGAACATGGGTGTTAGCGAAGCCGTAGCCGACAAAAAGGTCATGGACAACGCTGTTGGCGACTTGGCCAAAATTGCAGGCCAAAAGCCTGTGGTGACTAAAGCTAAGAAGGCGATCGCTGGTTTCAAAATCCGCGAACAACAACCGATTGGTTGCATGGTCACCTTGCGTGGCGTGCAGATGTACGAATTCCTCGACCGCTTCGTGACCATCGCGTTGCCTCGCGTGCGTGACTTCCGTGGTATTTCCGGTCGTGCCTTTGATGGCCGCGGTAACTACAACATCGGCGTGAAAGAGCAAATCATTTTCCCTGAGATTGAGTACGACAAAGTCGACGCACTGCGCGGCCTCAACATCAGCATTACCACGACAGCCAAAACAGACGACGAGTGCAAAGCACTGCTCGCTGGCTTTCGTTTCCCGTTCAAGAACTGAGGTGACACGTGGCTAAAGTAGCTTTGATCGA
>RFTR01000145.1 GCA_009923345.1 Betaproteobacteria bacterium | reverse complement strand
TCGGTATCGCGATACCGAAAGCTCGGCTTTGCAAATCTTGCGCATCATCCAAGAAGAGTCGATGAAAGAAAACACGGCAGCGGTCTACGCGCAAGTGCCTGTTGAAGTTGCCTCTTTCTTGCTCAACGAAAAGCGTACCGAGATCGCAAAAATCGAAATCCAACAACGCTTGAATGTTTTGTTGGTCCCCAACAAAACGCTCGAAACACCCAACTACAAATTGGAGCGTTTAAAACACGACGACCCACGCTTAGACCGCGTCGAAGCCAGCTACAAAATGGCCGAGGAATTCGAAGACCCGACTGCTGTCACCCGTCGCTCACAAGAGCCGACCAACAAACAAACGCCTGTCATCAAAGGCGTCTTGCCTGACCTGCCAGCCCCAATTGCAGAACCCAAAGCGCCCGCCCAACCTAAGCGCGGTGCATACAAAGCTATTGCTGAGGAAAAGGCGCCTGCTGAAAAAGGTTTCTTCTCTTGGATCAAAGGCTTGTTCAGCGGCGACAAAACAGAAGCGCCCGCTACCGACAGCAAAAAACCTGCAGACAAAAAAGACGACAAACGCGAAGGCCGTGATGGCGGACGCAACGCACGCGGTGGTCGCGGTGGCCGAAGCGGCCGTGGTGGTGACCGGGCTGAACGCGGCGAGCGTAGCGAAGAAGGTCGCAATGAACGCCCAGCTCGCGGCGGTGATCGTCCAGAACGTGGTGAACGCGCTGAGCGCGGTAACCGCAATGAGCGTGGTGAGCGCAACGAGCGCACAGATGGCGCTAACGAGACTAACCAAGAAGGACGCGCCCCTCGTCAAGACCGCGGGCGCGGCAGACGCAATGGTGCAGCAGGTGCTGGCAGTGCGAACAACGAATCCAACTTGTCCAATACCACCGAGGCTAACAGCCAAGTCGGTGGTCCAGAAGACACGTTACAAGCACAAGCCGAGATGCGCGCCAAGGCACGCAACGAACGTATTGCGCGTGAAGACAACGGCGATGCTGGCGAAGCGACAAACCGCAGCGAAGCCCCTCGCCGTGAACGCGCAGCCCGTGGCGAAAACCGCCGCAACGAGCGTCCACGCCATGACGAATCCGCACAAACCGAAACACCTACGGGCTTGTCTTCTACAGAAGCACCTCAGGCAAACGGTGAATCAGACTCAGACAACAACGGTGAACGCCGCGAACGTCGTTCACGCGACCGTTACGGCCGCGACCGCCGCGAGCGAGGTGGTGAGCGCTCCGATCGTCAAGAAGGCGCTTCTCAAGAACAACTAGGGTTTGATAATCAGTCTCCTGATGCGTCCAACCAACGCGGCCAAGGCGCGGGCACTTCTGGCCAGTCGCAAACATCAAACGCAAACGCTGTAACTACCAGCGCACCGGTGGCACGCGCCAGCATGCCGAAAGTTCAGCACTTCAGCCTCTCGTTGCCAGAGCTGCAAGCGATTGCACAAAGCAGTGGTTTGGAATGGGTCAATTCAGACGCAGCGCGCATCGCTGCAGTGCAAGCGGCCATTGCGGCAGAGCCCAAGCCCGTTCATGTGCCACGCGAGCGTCCAGCACCTGTGGTGTTAGACGAAGGTCCTTTGGTCTTGGTCGAGACCCGCAAGGAACTAGTCTAAGCGCTCAGCTCCCATCGCAGATGTGGGCTAGGCGAACAGACTAAGCCACAACTACTTCAGCGGCGCGTTTCCAGTAAATCTGGGCACGCGCCGTTTCTTCTTTGTGTTCGGCCAATAGGGCCAAGGTGCGCCATGCTTGACGTTGCAATTCCGCTTGCATGAGTTGCGGCGCTGCCATTTCCAACATTTGTTGGGCTTTGCCCCATAGTGCGTGGTGCCAACAGACCATGCCTGCCAGAAACTGCAACTCGACCCAACGCGGGTAAGTTTGTCTGGCGCGGTCAATGCTCGCCAACCAATCCGCATCAGGCGGGACCATCAGCAAAGTACGACTCAGCATTAAGACGATGCGGTGTCGCATAGCAGGCGCACAACTGTCGGGTTGTTGCACCATGCGGTTCCACAAGGGGGTGAGCCAAGGCATCACCTCCGTCGCAGGCGCGCCTAATTTGTGCAAGCGTTGCGTGGCGTGCAACACCACCTCAGGTGCTTCACGTTCGCTGGACTCGAGCTGGCTCCATGCGGTTTGCAATTGCGCACTGTCATGCGCTTCATTCAAATGGGCCAACACCAATTCACGAATCAGACTATTGGCCGCTGTTTCTGAAAAGGCGCCGTGCTTTTTGAGTAAGCGCGCAGTATCTAAAGCAATGCTGTGTTGTTGGTTCAAGCGGGTGGCTTTGAGGCGTAATCGCAAAGTCAGCGTGCGTCTAGCCGCGCCCTGTTTGATGCCATCGAGCCATTGCATCGCCTGTTCGGGCTCGCGGTCATTCAGAGCCCAACGCGCTGCGCCTATTTGTGCGGCTTCCATGGTTTCTTCTAATTCGGCAGAGGTTTGTCCTTGTCCTAAGGCAATAGCAGCATCAAAGTGGGTGGTGCGCAGCTCACGGTCGCGCAAAGCATGTGCACTTTCAGCAGCAATTAAATGCGCCAAGATTTGCATCGGTGGCAAATGCTTGGGCAAGGTGTCTCCCAACTGTTTTACCGACTGCAAGGTTTCGCTAATTTGCAGCACCTGCTCGGCTGATTTAACTGAACGCACATAGCGCCCTGTCAACATATGCAACAAGGCGTTTGTCAAAGCGCCGTGCATGGCACGTTCTTTTTGTTGCAAGCGCCAGCGGCGCGCTTGGTGCGGTAAAGCAAATAAAGCAGACAGGGTGCGCAAAGCCAAATGCAAACCGACAAAACTGCCAATCAAGACCATCAACACCAAATTGAAAGAGACATCGATGCGGTGCGGTGGCCAAAACAGCGTGACCGTACTTTGGTTACCCCCTAAGAGCAAGGCGGTAGCTACAGCCACGCCGAACAAAGCGACTAACCACAGCGCCGCTTTCATATCAACGTCCTGCCGCCGCCGTCGCCAACGCAGCCAGCGTGGCGTCGATACGCGGTATCTCGGTATTCTTCGATTGCGCCAAGACTTCGCGTGCTATAGCCAAGGTCAATGGACCTTGACCACTGACTACGTCGAAGTATTTATTCAAATCGCGCGTAACTTGGTTCATATCGGCTTGGGCCGATTCAAAATGCCGCGCCAACACGGCCAGGCGCACATTGAGTAAACGGAGTTTGAGGTTTTCGCGCACAAAGTAGCTTTGTTCAGGGGCCAACAAACTCGCTTCAGGCTTGTCAATCCTGCTTATACGGACCAAACCTTGTGCATTGCGCCACAAGTCGTTGAGCATTTTTTCCCACCAACTCATGCTGATGGCCCGTGCCCAACTTAGAGTTTCGTGAGCAGGTTTTGAAGCGGCATTGTTGGCAACTGAAGTGCCCACTGCATTGAGTAGGGCTATGTTATCTAATGCACGCACCAACTCATCTATTTTGATGAGCAATGTAGGTGTGTCGGTTACAGGGGTGGCTTTGATCTGCTCGATATCCCGCACGATGGCGCGCGACACAGGCGCTAATCGAGGTTGCGCCACTTTGGTTAAACGCAATTGCCTGCCTGTGAGTTGCGATTGTTGTTGGGCGAGACGAATGGCCGACTCGATGTCGACCACCAGGTTTTCGTCACGTGAGCGCGACAGGCTTTGCATCAAGTCTTCGAGCTGTGCGCGCTGCAAAGACACTTCGCTCAACTTGGCGTCTGTCACTGCTAAACGCGCTGCTGTGTCGCGGGCCAACTCTTCTGCTTGCTTGGCGCTCACCCGCGCTTCAACTGCTTGGATTGAAACGTCAGAGGTTTGCTTGGCGAGGATTTCTTGGATGCCATTGAGTTTGAATACGGTCCACACAGACACCAATGCACCGATCAATGCCAACACAGCAACGCCCGCAAAGACCCACTTCACCAAATGATTTTTCCAAACCGATGCGCTGGTGTCGGTTATCACATCCGCGTTGTTGTTGGAAGTCGGGTTGTCTGCAGGTTCTGGCGTCATGCGAAGGATTCTAATGAGGCCAACACATCTGACAGCACAGGTCGCGTTTGCACAATATGGACAAAACCCACATCACGTGCGGTTTGCGCGATGCGCGCGTGTGTTACCACACAACAGGCCTTATTCCATTGCACATTAGTAAGTTGCGCTTGCAAATGCAACACGGCTTGCGAACTACTGAAGCACCAAACACTGCCATCAAAGGCTGCTTGCTTGGCAATTTCTAATTGTGGGGCGCTCCATTGCGGTGGGCGGCGCGAATAGGCGACTACGAATTCGACGCTCGCGCCAGCATGGATGATTTGTTGCGCCAACCAATCGCGTCCTACACCTTGGAGGCTGACGGGTTGGTTATTGCTTGTGCTTGTGCTTGAACTTGTGTTTAGATTTGCGTTTGCGTTTCCAAATAGTGTTGGATTGTTACCCAACGAGTCTTCATTTCCACGCACGATCAATACAGGGGCCTGCTTTTTGAGAGATGGCGAAACAACTTGCCACAAAGCCTCGGAATCAAACTGCGCGAAATCTGCGCTGGGTGCATCTATGGCATTGGCAGCAACGCCAGCCTCTATCAAGGCCTGTCGGGTTCCAGGTCCGGTAGCCCAAAATCTTGGGCCCGCTTGCATTGGCCGTTGCGCAAAAAACATACGTACCGCTTGGGCGCTGACAAACATCACCGCTTGCCAACGCGGCCATTGTTGCCAAGCAAGGTCTAGCGCTTGCGCATCTGGTGCAGGTCCGATCTCGATCAATGGCAGATAGACCGCCTCATGGCCAGCCTTTTGGATAGCGTCTAGCCATGCTTGCGCATCGGTTTCGGGGCGGGTCACGATCACGCGCATGGCAAATAAGCGACTGGGGTGTATAAGAAGGTGCAAATGGTAGCAGTCGCACCCCATAAAATCAGGGAATGTCACAAAACCAACTCGACAAAAAATCCCAAGCGTGGTCGGCGCTGTTTTCTGAACCCATGAGCGAACTGGTTCAGCGCTACACGGCTAGCGTCTTCTTTGACAAACGTTTGTGGCAATCA
>RFTR01000144.1 GCA_009923345.1 Betaproteobacteria bacterium | reverse complement strand
TGAGCCATGGCAATGCCTGTTGGTTGCTGCTAAACACCTGTGCTACTTGCGGCACTACATAGGTGAGCAAGAAAAAAACAATCAACAAAGCCACCACGCTGACTATCGCTGGGTACAAGGTGGCCGCTAAGAGCTTGTTTCGAAGAGCTTGTTGTGTTTGCAGATCTTCAGCCAAGCTCTCAAGCACCATATCTAAGTGCCCACTTTGTTCTCCTGCAGCAATGACCGCTAAGTAAATCGCAGAGAACTCGCGTGGATGCTGCGCCAAGGCTTTGGCAAATGTGGCGCCTGCATTGACTTCCTCGCGTAAAGCAGAGACCAAGTCGCGTTGGCGAGGTGTCTCAGCTTCTTGCGACAAAGTGCTCAATGCGCGCTCTAGTGGCAAGCCCGCACCAACTAAGCCTGCTAATTGCCGCGTCCAAACGGCCAAAGCATCGTTACCAAATACTTTGGATTCCCAAATTACAGTTTGCAAACCTGTTTTAGCCGCTTGTTGCAGATCTATCTTGAGTGGCACCCAGTCCTGCGCACGCAATTGGCTGCGGGCATGGCGTGCAGTGTCTGCTTCCAATACGCCGCGGCGTGTTTGGCCTTGTGGGTCTAGTGCTTCAAAGGAATAGGCGGGCATAGAAGCAAATGGCCAATATCAATCGCGCGTCACGCGAATAAGCTCTTCT
Organism: Betaproteobacteria bacterium; assembly: GCA_009923345.1. Lineage (GTDB taxonomy): Bacteria > Pseudomonadota > Gammaproteobacteria > Burkholderiales > Burkholderiaceae_C > Limnohabitans. The sequence continues at coordinate 4,375 of RFTR01000144.1, read as the reverse complement.
TCTGTGGAGATGCCCAGACGCACCAAACGCTCTCCATCTTCACGCATCAGTGTCATGCCATTGCGCAATGCCGCTTCGCGCAACTTCGCCTCGCTGGCTTGCGAATGGATGAGCGCGCGCATTTCGTCATTGGTGGTCAGGAGCTCAAAAATACCTGTGCGGCCAAGGTAGCCGCTTTGACCGCACGCATCGCACCCTTTGCCTGCACAGGCTGTACAACGTTTACGCAAGAGACGCTGCGCCAACACACCTAGTAAAGAGGAACTCAATAAAAAAGGCTCCACACCCATGTCATGCAAACGTGTAACAGCACTGGCTGCATCATTCGTATGCAATGTGGCGAGTACCAAATGGCCTGTGAGCGAAGCTTGAATCGCAATTTGCGCAGTTTCAAAATCACGAATCTCACCAATCATGATGACGTCGGGGTCTTGCCGCAAGATGGCGCGCAAGGCTTTGGCGAAATCCAAATCAATTTTGGGATTCACTTGCGTTTGCCCCACGCCAGCCAACTCGTATTCAATTGGGTCTTCTACCGTCATGATGTTGCTGCGCGTCGCGTCTAAGGTTTGAAGTGCTGCGTACAAGGTGGTGGTTTTGCCAGAACCCGTGGGTCCTGTGACCAAAATAATGCCGTGGGGCTGTTGCACCAACGACGCAAAGCGTTGCAGTGTGTCGCCTGACATGCCCACCGACTCCAAACTCAAACGCCCTTGTGACTTGTCCAGCAAACGCAGTACTGCGCGCTCGCCGTGCGCGCTAGGCAATGTGGAAACGCGTACATCGATAGCACGTTGGCCTAAGCGCAAAGAAATACGACCGTCTTGCGGCAAACGTTTTTCTGCGATATCGAGTTCAGCCATGATTTTTAAGCGCGAAATCAAAGCTGCATGCAAGGCACGGTTAGGTTGCACCACTTCGCGCAACGTGCCGTCGACACGAAAGCGGACACTGGAATGGCGTTCATAAGGTTCGATATGGATATCACTCGCCCCATCGCGCGCAGCTTGGGTCAGCAAGGCATTGAGCATGCGGATGATGGGCGCATCGTCTGCGGCTTCAAGTAAATCTTCTACCGCTGGCAACTCTTGCATCATGCGCGTGATGTCAATGTCGCTCTCGACGGCGTTGACCACTAGTGCCGCGTTGGAATCAACTTGCGCATACGCCTCGCTGATGCGTTTGGCTAAGCTGGTGTTGTCTAGGTATTCAAAATTGTGAACGCTGTAACGCCGGTTGACTTCGCTCCAAGCACCAACATCGGGTGCTTCACCATGCCAGAGGGTATAGGTGTCGCCCACTTCTTCCAACAAGAGTTGATGGCTTCTGGCGAAGGCATAGGGGAGCAATTGGCGCATATCACTTGCCGGCGGGCTTGGGTGACTCGTTGATCGGTGGCAATTTAGCGGCGCCACCAGTGTCTAGCAATAGATTGCGGCTTGGTTGTGAATTGTTTTGAACGCCCATCATTTGTTGGTAACGGTTGTTGCTCAATGCTTCGGTGGCACTGGCATCACGCACAACGATGGGTCGCAAAAACACCATCAAGTTGGCTTTAGAGCGCGTACGCGATTCGTTGCGAAACAACCAGCCAAAACCAGGGATGTCGCCCAAGCCGGGCACTTGGCTTTTAGTGCCAGAAAAGGTGTCAGACAGCAAACCGCCCAACACAATCACAGAACCGTCTTCGACCAAGACATTGGATTCAATGCTGCGCTTGTTGGTAATCAAGCCAATGGTGGAAGCTTTGGTGTAATCCACGCTCGAAACCTCTTGGAAGATGGTCAGTTTGACCGTGCCAGTTTCACTAATTTGTGGTTTTACGCGCAAAGTCAAACCCACGTCTTTGCGTTCCACCGTTTGAAACGGATTGACAGAACCTGTAGCCGTGTTGTTGCTGGTGTACTGGCCCGTGATGAACGGCACGTTTTGACCCACGACGATCTTGGCTTCTTCATTGTCGAGCGTGAGCAAAGTAGGCGTTGACAAAATGTTGGCGTCACCATTGGTTTCTAAAAAGTTAGCCAGACCTCCGAGAACATTCGTTCCATTGACAGTTCGTAAGGTGCCAATATTGAGACCAGCACTGACTCCGGCGGAGGCGGCAGCAGTGCTCCCCTGTGAAAGCCCAGCAATATTGCCAGTGGTACCAAAGTTAGTGCCCCCAAGCGCGTTCGTACCAAACGGCGCTTGCCATTGAATGCCCATTTGCAATGCTTTGTCTGCATTGACCTCGGCAATCAAACTCTCCACCATCACTTGCGCACGGCGTTGGTCCAGCATGTCGATCACGGCGCGCAATTGGCGGTACTGGGGTTCAGGCGCTGTGATGATCAACGCGTTGGTAGCTGGGTCAGCTTGAATCTGTCCGCCAGTGGTGTTGGCGTTATTGGCGTTACCTGTGGTTGAAGAAGTAGCACCTGTATTGCCCCCCATGGGGTTGCTTGCGTTGTTGAGTGTGGGGTTGTTAATGGGTGCGCGCACTTCTCCCGTGACCGCTGCGCGCAAGGTGGCAGCCAACTTGGTGGCATCTGCATTTTTCAAATACACCACATGGATATTGCCGCTAGGGTTTTGCGTGCCGGGTTGATCCAGCTTGTCTATCAACGAGCGAACCAAGGCAGCGCGTGCGGGGTTGGCGGCGCGCAAGATCAAGGTGTTGCTGCGGGGCTCTGCAATCAAGGTGGTTTTGTAGTCATTGCCTGTTTGTCCTGGTGTGGCGGGTGTGCCTGCAGCAGCCGTGCCAGCGTTACCAGTGGGCTCAATCAAACGCGAAACCAAAGGCGCTAAATCGATGGCGATGGCATTTTTGAGCGCGATCACTTCGACATCGCCAGCGTTGGAGACATCTAAGCTGGCAATGATTCGCGCCATGCGCTGCAAGTTGTCGGCATAGTCGGTGATGACCAGCGAGTTATTGCCTGGGTTGGCGTTGATGGTGTTGTTAGGGCTGATGAGCGGTCGCAACACGGGCAATAAATTGTTGGCCTGTTCATGGTTGAGCCTAAAAATTTGCGTGACCACTTGTCCGCCACCATTGCCTAAATTGGCGTCACTGTTGTCTGAGTTCGCGCCACCCACTCTCGAGCCTGCGCGGTTCATCTGTTGCACGCTGCCGCCTTGCAATTTGGCGTCCGCCTCCGGCAAGATTTTGAAAAGCCCTTGGGCCTCGACCACGGCGAACCCTTGCAAGCGAATGACTGCCAAAAACTGTTGCCATGCTTGGGCGGGCGAAACAGGTGTTTCGGTGCTGAGGTTGATCGTGCCTTTGACACGTGGATCGACCACTAAGTTGCGGCGTAGCAAGGTGGCCAGTGTGCGGGCAACCGATTCAATTTCTGCGTTGACAAAGTTGAGGGTGAGCGGCTCGACGGACACATCTTTTTTGATGGGGCCTGCGGCATGGTTGGGTGTGGCAGTGAAGCACAAACCAGCTATCAGTAGCGGCGTTGTGAGTAAGCAAAGATAAGCACGGTACGCCATGCTTGGGTGTTGGGGTTGTCTGTTTTTCAATGGCATATGTCTAACCTAATTCCATGATGGAGATGGCGCCTTGTCTTTGGCCCAAGATATTGAGTAAGTTCGAAAGCGCCGCCTCAAATGCAGGCTGCGCGCGGGCTTCGCCCTTGAATCGCAAGCGTCCGTTGGCCCATTGGCCATTGCCGCTTAATTGCAGGCCGCCTTCTAAGGTGGCCAGCGTTACCGCCATTGTGTCACCGCCTTGCATACGCAGGCGATAAGTGCCCAAGGGGCGCAAGGTGGATAAAGGCGTCGCTATTTGGGCGAGCGTGAGCTCCGCCAGACCCTGAATTTTGGGTGCGCCTGCGTTGGATACCCACTTTAGGTTTTCTGTGCGTAATTGCATGGCGCCTTCAGGCTGCACGGTATTCCAAGGAGCGCCCAATCCCACCAACCAATGTGCAGGCCATTGGGATTGTTGGTTGGCGATATCTATATGTAGGCCTTGCCAGCCTATTGAGGCAGCTAACTGCAATGGCTCGGGCGTGCAACATTCACTTTTAATTTGCGCGCGCATTACCAGACGCATCAAACCTACATCAAAGCCTGATGAAAAGTCCCAGTGCAAGCGGGTAGGTAGAGGCGTTCCAAATGTATGGGGTGCAACAGGGGTTTTATTGCTGGAAGTTTGGTCTGATGGATTTGCTTGCAACAAGGGTTGAGAAAGCGATGGACGCGTTGCTGTAGGGGCCAGATTGCCATCTGCAAGCAATGCAATAGCAGAACCTCGCCACACAGTGCCTTGCGCATTTTGCAAAACAAAGCGTTGTTGGCTAACGTTAGAGATGGCGTTAGCTAACCAACTTGCAGGCGCTTGGGTAACCAAGGCAAAGCAGGCGCCGATGAGGGCGCCTGT
>RFTR01000143.1 GCA_009923345.1 Betaproteobacteria bacterium | reverse complement strand
GTCTGTGCTGGTGACGCGGCCTGCGTTACGTTGCAAGGTGTCGACTTCGCGTTGCATTTGCAGTGGCGCGTCGATGACCAAACGAACAGAGGGGAAGGTGGCGGTCAAAATTTGGTTGAGTTGCGCTTTGTGAACGTCGAGCGCGCGCTGCTCGCGCCAAGCCATGGCATTCAGCCCCAGAACTTGCAAAGTTAGGAGAGTGGCCAACCCGATGCGCACACTGCGCCAAGCGGGGGCATGGAAAAAGGTTTGCCAAACATGTTGCGATAAACGCAAAAATCGCTGTGATGTGCCTTGCGCCCATTCGCCTTGCGCCAAATCCCAGTCGGATTGGGCAGCAACCACCGCGCGTTGGGCGGCGTTTTGCATGACGGGTCTGCGTTGCAGAAGCTGTTCGACTCTTTCAACCATGGCAGGTTCCGCAACCAGCGGGCCTTGGGCCGCAGAGAGAGTTGCGTAAGCGGTGAAGGCGGGAAATGCTTTCCACTGCGCCACATTTGGCGGCAACAAGGTAACGCCTTGGGTGTGGCAAAGCACCGATTGCGACAACTCTGGCGTTCCCATCACGCATAACAAGGGCTGAGCGCGGGGAGACAACTCGGGCACCAAGCGTTGCACCACCAAACCACTGGCTTGCAAAGGGGCTAGCACCTCGCGCAGCCAAGATTTGCTGCAGGCGGCAACTATGGCAACGCCACCAGTTCGGGGGACGTCGGCGGATGTGGGGTCTACAACGCAGTGCAAGTCCGCCACGTCGTCTAGTAAGCGGTCTTCTAGCAAACCTTCGAGCACAGCGCCCAAACGAGCGCCGTGGCTGCCCGGCGGAAACTGAACACTTAGCCACGAAAGACGGGTATGGGGAATAACCGCCACCACCTCGCCTGCATAGGTAGACAGCAAAGAAGCTGCTCCAACAGCGTTGCGCTGCACCTGATGCCCGTCTGAATGGACGTGGGCAAAGCCAGATTGGGCGTCTTTGGGGTTGTGTGGGAGCGAGATGATCAGCATGGGCTAATCATTGTAGAGAGCCACTCTCCCGCCAAAGCACTTTGACATCGACTTGGTCGCGTTGCACCACTGAGCGCTCCACAAGACTAGTAGCGGGCATGCGAAGGCGCCCCACCACCTCAAAAAACCGCGAATTGACGCTGTGCGTTCCGTCCACACTCACTGGCTTACCGGCAGCTTTTTGGAAGGCATCTAGGCCGGACCATGGGTTTTGCGCGCGTTGGTCGCTCAGGCGTTTGGCGTCAGCTAGGCTTAAACCTGCAACGCTTGCATACATAACGACCGGCGGGGCGGTGTTGAGGTTGACTGGGGTACGTGTAGGCAACACCGTGATGTAAGAGGCTAGGGAATTCAAAGTTTGCGGTGTTAGCCCCAGCCAAGTGAGTTGCGAAATGCGCTGGGGCATTAGGGGTGCGCCGTCTTTTTGCTGTTGGGCGGCGACCAGGCCTTGGGCTAGGCTGTTGACTTGCGCTGTTGGCAAGCTGAGCGCTTCAAACAAGCGCTCAAAGGCTTGCAAAGATTTCAGATCGATTTGGCTGCCTTGCAAAAGGTTGCTGACGTTCATGCGGGCTTGCAGATCGATGATTTGGCCGGATAAGTAGGCCTCTTGGGTGAGTGCGTCTTCAGAGAATGTGTTGGAGATGGTGCTGTTGCCTTTCGTAACGGATTTATTTACTGCAGAGCTATTGGAATTAGCCTCTAAAAATGTAGACAAACGCGCCTCTTGCAAAGGAATAGCCCAAGGCTCCGCCAAATGGTCTGTAGGGGCGTCGGCATTGCCAGAGCGGGCGTCTTCACGCAAGATGATGCGTGCCCAATCCAATGCGCCGAGCAACAGCCATTGCGCTTGTGCGTGTTGACGTTCGGTACTCTCCACTTCCACCGTTCGCCACTGTTGCCAAGCCGCACCCGCAGCCAGCATGGCGACCAAGCTGACGGTGAGCATGGCCGCCAACAAAGCAGCGCCGCGAGAGGAGTGGCTTTGGCGCTTCATGATTTGTTGTTGCTGAAGTTGGGGCGGATCCAGTCGATCGATAGCCGGCCTTGTTGTGCTTGAGGGGGTGCTAGCGTGGTTAAGGATGCGTTGTTGCTTCCGTTTGCCTGTTCCTCAACTTGCTTATTGACGTTATTGCGCAAGTCAATGACCAAGCGAATGGCATCGGGCGTCGAATTGGAATTCGAATTCGAAGAGTTACTGGCAACGGAGCCTGCGTTATTGCTTGCACTCGACAGCGGATTCGTCCACGCATTGCCGCGAAAGTAGCTGATCTGCCATTGGTCGACGGCTACTAGAGGCGTTTCAAAATTTTGGTCATCTGCTCCGGCGTTTTTGCCCCAACGCTCGGCGCGCGTCCATGCTTCGAGCAGGCTGCGTCTGTTTTGTAGCGCGGGCGACTGCCAACGCCACCAAAGGCCGTCTCTGCGTGTCCACGCAACTACCCACAGGCCCGCGTCGCTGCCGTCAGCCATAGGGGTGCTGGCGCGACGTGTGATGCGCAAGGTTTGCCCGTCCCAAGCCAAGCCAGCCTCGCTGATGCTGGGCACCGCTGTCATGTGGTCTAGATCCGAGCGCCACTGCGCAAGCACGGTTTGTAGGACGGCGGTCTGGTCTAAGCGTGTTTGGTTGATGTCGCGGCTGCGCATTAGGCCGTCTAGACCGCGCCAACCCAAGCCCGCCATCACGGCCATTAGCGTGATGGCGATCAGCAACTCGATGAGCGTAAAGCCTTGTTGCTTGGAGGTAACGTTTAAAGACTGCTGCTTTTGCATCAATAACGTCCCACAACAGTTGTGACGCGAAGCACAGGAAATTGCGCACCAAACACCTGCGCGTCGACCCGCCTAAAAGCAGGGTTGGGCGTCGTGCTGACAGTCAAAGCTACATCAAAGGTTTGTGACGCTTGTTCGCAGGTTATGTTTGTCACGCCAACGCTGGGCAATTGCTGCGACAAGCGCAGTTGTATGAGCGCGTTGTCGGCGCAGATTTGCGCGAGCATGGCATCGCTTTGGCGTTGGGCGTTGTGGGTGAGGGATGCGCTGACGCGTGTACCTGCCATCAAAGCGAGGGCCACTATGGCTAATGCCACTAGCACTTCTATGAGAGTGAAGCCTTGCTGCTGTGAAGCGCACTTTATGCAAAGACGCAAACGCATTAATGGGTGCTGTAGGGTTGATAAAAACACGGGTTCAATTTTGAAGGAAAGGTGGTGCGTACTTCAGATGTGAAGCTGGCTTCAAAAATGGTTTCTCATGGCAACCGATGGAACGGCTGAAGGCCATCGGTGCCGATGCGCAGATTCATTGGTTTGGCGCCCGAACTTTGGCCGCTTGCTTTGCTGAGAGTAATGGTGGCAGGTGGAATGATCGGTTCAGGCCCCAGTGTGATGGTCTTTATGCCTGCAGACATACCGATGGAGATATCTGCAGACAGCCAATCTTCACTTTGCGCCTCAAAGCTGGAACCAACCAAAGGCGTTTCAATCACAAAACCCGATGCCGTGGCGCGCCAGACAAGTGGCAAACCCTGCGCACGCGACTGCACGCGGGCTGCTTCGAGTTTGGCAATAAGGCGCTGCGCTTCGCGCTCTAACTGGGTTTGCGCGTTGTCGCGCATCGCAAGGGCAACACCAGCGGAAGAGATAGCGATGATGGCCAGCACCACCAAAAGCTCCAGCAAAGTCAGCCCGCGCTGGCGCTGCATGGGGCTTATTGCCAGCTGCCGATATCGGCGTTTTTGCCTTCGCCTCCGACTTGGCCATCGGCGCCGAGCGAGAGGATATCTACTTCGCCTTTGAGGCCTGGGTTCATGTACTGGTAAGGCTTGCCCCATGGGTCGTTGGGCAGTTTGTCGATGTAAGGCTTCCAGTTCAAAGGCGCAGGGCCTGCGGTGGGTTGTACGACCAGTGCTTGCAAGCCTTGCTCGGCGCTGGGGTAGCGTTGGTTGTCAAGGCGGTAGAGCTTTAGGGCTTGCATCAGGTTGCCGATGTCGGTGCGCGCTGCGGTGATGCGGGCGTCGTCGGCCCGGTTGAGAACGTTGGGAACGACTAGCGCTGCGAGTATGCCGATGATGGCTAGGACGACCATCAACTCGATCAGGGTGAAGCCGCGTTGTTTGGCTTTTGCGCGAAGGTTATTTTTGGCTTGCAAGGGGTGCATGAGGGGGCTAAATTTGATGGGGATGACTCATGATAAGAGACAACACTTAGTCTTTTATGAGAAGAAATAGTAAATAACGGCTCATATATTGGCTGTTCGGGGTTGTCATGGTTAGTTCGTAAAAATCTTGCGTTACTTCTTCTTATATGATGAAGTTATGAATAGCGCTCGTAAGTCATTTTTCACTTCCCCCACTACTTTTTTGCAATTAGTAAATTTATTGGTTTGGGCGGGGGTTGCCTACACCGCAGTTGTTCTTGTTTTGCGCTGGAGTGAGGGGGCTGACGAAGGTGTCCCCTTAAATGTTGGCTCCGAGCAAAAACAAGTTTCACCTGACGTGGACTCTTTATCTGTCTCTAAAGCCTTGGGTGTAGCCCCTGTGCAATCGGCAAGTGCCAATTTGGCAAGTCGATTTGTATTGGTAGGGGTGATGGATGGCGGCCCTCCCCAAGGGGTTGCGCTCATATCTGTGGATGGGAAGCCAGCTAAGCCCTATCGCCTTGGGCAAACCGTGTCTGATGGATTTATTCTTGTCGGAACTGGGCCAAAGAAAGCGGAGTTAGGGCCTCAAATGGGATCTACCCCGGCGCTAGTTTTGGAATTACCGCTTAAAAAATAGCCAATAGTTAAGAAAAAAAGCCCCGAGTTTTGCAACTCGGGGCTGAATCCACTTTTGAGGGTGGAGGAGACAAGCTTGCAGTTTAACCGTCAGACAATTGCAACACTTTTTAACAGCATCTTTTACAGAGCATGAGGGAATAGTCATGGAATGCACCGTCAGTTGGACAGGCAACAGCCACACAAAATCAGCTATGGGCTTTGTTGCAGAAACGGGAAGCGGTCACGTCATCACGATGGACGGTGCGCCAGACGCCACGAAACCAGAAAACGGTGGACAAAACTTAGCGCCGCGTCCTATGGAAACCGTCTTGGCTGGTACTGGTGGTTGCACTGCCTATGACGTTGTGTTGATTTTGAAACGCGGCCGCCATGATGTGCGCGGTTGC